>CAYRII010000083.1:0-10213 GCA_964424245.1 uncultured Terriglobales bacterium
GTCCGCGTTCAGAATTCCTTGCCCGAAGCTGCGCACGATCTCCTGGTAGACCGGCTGTCCGGGCTCCATCAACTCGTGGGCGAGGATGTCGGCGTGGATCAAGCGGGCGCCGCGACGCGCGAACATCTGCGCCACGGCTGACTTGCCGCAGGCCAGCCCGCCGGTCAGCCCAACGCGCAGCACGCTAGCCTCGCCCTGCGGCCGCGGCCTCGGGCACCTTCGCTCCGCGGCGCAGCCTGGCGGCGCGCACTGTGTTGGCCATCAGCATGGCAATGGTCAGCGGACCCACGCCCCCGGGAACCGGCGTCAGCCTGCCCGCCACTTCCATCACCTCAGGGTGCACGTCACCCATCAGCGTCGAGCCCTTCTCGGCGAAGCTTTTTTCGCGCTTCTCATTGCCGCGGAAAAACTTTTCAAACTCGGCGCGTTCCGTGATCTGGTTCATGCCCACGTCGATCACCGTCGCGCCCGGCTTCACGAAATCGCGCGTGATGAAGCCCGCCCGCCCCATGGCCGCCACCAGAATGTCGCCTCGCCGGCATACGCCGGGCAGGTCGCGCGTTTTGGAGTGGCAGACGGTCACCGTCGCGTGGCTGTTCAAAAGCAGCATGGCCATGGGCTTGCCCACGATGTCGCTGCGCCCCACCACCACCGCCTCCGCTCCGGCAATCTCCACCCCGCTCCGCTTGAGCATCTCCATGATGCCCACGGGCGTACACGGCGCCAGCGCCGGCCGCTGCGTGGAGAGGTATCCCACGTTCATGGGGTGGAAGCCGTCCACATCCTTGGCCGGGTCCACGGCCAGGAGCACTCTCTTCGCGTCCACCTGCTTGGGCAGCGGGAGCTGCACCAGAATGCCGTCAATCTCCTCGCGCCGGTTCAGTTCATCCACCACGCACAGCATCTCCTCGGTGGTAACCGACTCCAGCGGCGCGATTTTTTCGCTGTACAGGCCCACCTCCTCGCAGGCCTTGATCTTGCTGCGCACGTAAATTTCCGATGCCGGATTCCGCCCCGCCAGCACCGCCGCCAGCCCGGGACGCACACCCGCCTCCGCCATGGCACGCGCTTCCGCCGCCGCCTCCGCCCTGATTTCCGCCGCGATCTTCGTTCCGTCCAGAAGGATGGCTGCCATGGCATCTCGACGCGAATGTCTGGATGAGTCGCTTCTGTATCTTAAACCGCCGCGCGGACTTTCGGGACGCGCTTCTCGCACTTGCCGGCGAGTGCGCCATGCGCTTCGCCATGTACAATGCGGGCGACCGCCATGCTGCCCAAGGACCTGCTCGACATCCTGGTTTGCCCGGCCTGCAAAAAGCCGCTGGCGTATAACGCGCAGGCGGCCACCCTGAAGTGCGCCGCCTGCCGCCGCGTCTACCCCATTCGCGACGATATTCCCGTTCTGCTGGTGGATGAGGCGCGCATCGAAGAGTAATGGCGCCGGGAGTGCCCGGTCGTCCTACTTTGCTGACGGCTGGGCCGGTCCCGCTTCCGCCTGGATAGCGACGATTTCCGGCTCCAACCGGTAGGCCTTGTCCGCATCATGCCACACAAGACCCGTGGCTTCCGCCGGCACCTCGTAAGCGATTTGCCGGGACTCTTTTTGGGCCGAGTATTCGTAGCCCTCGGCAAACCTCTTGTCGGCGCCATCCGTGAGCCATGCGCGGCTTCGCTGCCCGGATGACTTGCCTTCAAAATGGAGGATCACAAACGTTTTTCCCTTGCCGGCTTTTTTCTCGGCGGGCTCGGTTGCCACACCGCCTCGCGCCCGGAGACTGAGATAAGACACCCAGACCGTGGTGCGATCGGCGCGTTCCACGCGCACCAGCTTGCCCCGGGACGTATCCGGAGGAGGAGGCGGGGGCGGAGGAGGAGCCGGCTTGGCCGCAACCGCCGGCGCCGGTGGTTCGGACTTCTGGCAACCCTGCGTGAACAACAACACCAAAACAGCCAGCAGCAATACTAGGACGTGACGTTTCACCATGGCCTCCCGGAGCATGTTCGAAAATGAAAATGATGGCAGGTTTGTGGAGACGATGGAAACCGGGAATTCTATGGTTCACAAAGGCCTGAAGTCAAAAAACTGCGTAGGGAAAATTTGCGTTGAGGAAACTCGGCCTAAGGCTTTTTCCACGAACTGCCGCCGTCGCTGGTCACCCAGGTCTGCTCGTCGGATGTTGTGAGTGTGCCGTTCTTGACGTCGCGGAAGTCAATACGCACAATGTCAAACGCGGCCGCAGCGCGGTCGTCGACCTTGTAAGCCATCAGCCCGGTTTTGCCGGCCGCCAGAGATTGCGGTTTCCAGCTCTCGCCGCCGTCCGCAGAGTGATACAGCGCCCCGCCCGAGCCCCCCGCCCAGACGCTCGCACCCACTGCAGCCACGGCGCGGAAGCGGACATTCTGGGCAATAGCCACATCCTGCCAGGTGCGGGCGCCGTCCAGCGAGCGCTGCACGCGTCCCTCCGAGGTCACGCTCCAGCGCGCGGCCGCTGTCTTGGACTTCTCCAGCTCGCTTTCGCTCGCAGCCAGGGCGCCGTTCACCGCCAGGCTGTCGGTGGCGGCTGTGCTCGCCGGATGCTTTTTCATGGGCAGCTCGGCGGGACGCTCGAACGCGGCAGCCTCGGAGGCAGCAACCTTGTTGTCCGCTTCGCGTTGGGAAAGCGCAAAGCTCTCCACAGCGTTTTTCCCGGTGGTGGGCGCTGCGGCCGGAGCAGCGGGCGCGCGCGCCTCTTCCGTAGCGCTGATCGCGTCGGCTTTGTCGCCGGAGCGCCGCGCCCGGGCCGCAGCCTCATCGCGCCGCGCGGAGGAATCGGAAAATCCACCCACCCGGCCTCCCGCCACGCCTGAACCCACGCCTGCCCCTGCGCCTGTCCCGATGCCTCCCCCAACTCCGGGCGTCACCGGCTTGGATCCTCCGACTTCCGCCAGCGCCCGGTTGGCCTGAATTTCCTCTTTCTCCCGTAGGAGATTTGTTTTTTGCGCCGCTCGCCGGCTGTCACCGTCAGCGACCACATCCTTCGAAGCCTCGGCCTCGATCAGAGCTTTGGCAGCCGGTGCTTGCTCCACCGCTGCTTCTTTGCCGGCCTCTTCGCCGGCAGCCGCAGGCGGCACAGGCGCTCCGGCACGCTCGCTGCGCGCCAGCTCCAGCTCCGTAGGCGTTGGCGGACGCTGCACTTGCAACAGTGCCGCCCCCACCACCACCACGGAGGCGAACACCACGCCCCAGTGCAGCGCGGGACTGCTCAGCCAGTGGCGGCTGGGAGCTTCTTCCGGCGCAGCCTCAACTTCCGGCAGCGCCAAAGACACGACTTCGCGGCAGTCGGCGCAGCGCGCCAGGTGTTCCATCACCCGGCCGCGTTCGCCCTCCGCCAGCGTGCGCTCGGCGAAAGCGGTGAGCAGGTCGGCGTCGGGATGCTCTCCGGACGCGCTGCCCAAAGCCTGCAGCCGTTCGCGCGCGATTCTGGGAAACTCCGCCATGGCTACTCCGGCTCCTTCTTTAAGGAGAACGCTGGATCCCGGTTTTCTTGCGCCAAATGCGCGCGCACGTCCACCATCACGTCTCTCACGTCGCTTTCCAGCGCCTCCTCGGCCTGGCGGCGGGTCAGGCCGCGCTGCTTCAATCCCTCGAGGATCTTCTTGCGCAGCGCGCGCGTGAGCTTCTCCACCCGGCGGCTGATTGTGGATTCATGCACCCCGGCCAGGCGCGCCACCTGGGCCAGCGTTCGCCCGTCGAGAAAGTATGCCGCCAGAATAAACCTGTCTTGCGCGGCGAGCGAAGCCAAAGCAGCATCGGTGGCCGCGGCCAGGCGCGGCTCCGCGGGCGGATTGCCGGCTGCTGGCGGCGCCGCGAACTGCGCGCCCTGTTCCGTTTGCTCGTCCAGGCTCACCAAACGGCACGTGCGGCGGTAACGGTTGACGTGCTCCTGCGCCAGGACGGTTCGCAGCCATCCTTCGAGCGATCCCCGCCCCATGTACGAGGCCAGCTTGGAGACGCGCTGCCCCTCGCGCTCCGTGGTGCCGTAGAGGTTGGCGTAGAGGGAGTCGGCCAGTTCGCGCGCCGCCGAGTCCTCGCGCGCGATGGCACGCGCCGCGTCATAGAGCTTTTCGCGGAAGCGCGTGAGAAAGACCTCCCACGCCTTCTCGTTGCCGGCGGCACAGGCGCGGGCCAGGGCCAGCTCCTCCACGCGCAACCCCTGGTACAGCGCCGTCGCCTCGGCCTGCCCGGCGGCGCGTGGCAGGTAGCGCGCCCCCACCTCGGCCAGGATGCGCGCAAACTCACCCGCCGCCATGCCCAAGCCCTGGGCGCCGCTCCGCTCGTAGAGCTCGCTGAACAGACCCACCAGCTCGCCCACGTCCACCTTGCCGGAGCGCCCGCCAGGGGTGTGCGCGTCGGAAGCGTCCTGGGGTCTGCCGCTCATGGGCTCTGCCGGATGGTATCAACTTTTTCGATGCAAGAACGCCTGCCGGCGGCGTTCTTTCCCCAGGGGCAGTTTTGATTGCCCCAACCTCCAAAGGAGTACTGCCATGAACACTATGCTGCGAGCGGCCCTGGCCCTGACGGCCGCGGCCACCGCCTTCCTGGCGAGTCCCGGAAACCCGGCCTCTGCCGGGAAACCGAACGCCTCCCGATACCGGGTGGAATCTCCCATCGAGCACGGCAACCTGACCATCTTCCCTGTCGTCTCTTCCACCAACTATGACACCAGCCGCTTCCTTACGCTTGACGAAGGGCTGGCCTCGGGCGACGTGGTGGTGACCGAGGCGGGACGCGTGCGCCCGCTCATGCGCCGCCGGCCTCAGCCCGTCCCCGAGCCCGGCGGAGGCGACGTCAACCGCCTGCTGCTGGTCAACAACTCCAGCCGCCCGCTGCTTTTGCTGGCCGGCGAGATCGTCACCGGCGGCAAGCAGGACCGCGTCGTGGGCAAGGATCGCATCGTTCCCGCCGCCAGCGACCCGGTGGACCTTAGCGTCTTCTGCGTCGAGCCCGGCCGCTGGTCGCAAACCTCGGCGAACTTTCAATCGATGAATTCCGCCATGGCGCAGCCCAGCGTACGCGCCAAAGCCATGGGCGAAAAAGACCAGCAGCAGGTCTGGGCGGAAGTGCGGCGCTCGCAGGAGGCCATGGCCGACCGTGTAGGCACGGGCGCGGGCGCGGCCGGAGGTCGAGCGGCCGCCGAAGTTGCCGGCACCTCTTCCTACGCCCGGGTGATGGACAACTCCGAGGTCAAGAAGCAGGTGGACGAAGCGGCCGCGCCGCTGCTTTACGGGCGCCGCGACCTGCTGCGCCGCCTCCAGGCACAAAATGCCGTTGGCGTGGTGGTGGCGGTGAACGGCCGCATCCTGTGGGCTGACCTGTTTGCCAGTCCGGAACTGCTGGCCAAATATTGGGAAAAACTGGTGCGCTCCTACGCCGCCGAGGCGGTCACCGCACGTAGGCACAAGGGTCACGTGACGCTACAAGACGCGCAGCGCTTTCTCGATGACCTCGAAGGAACGCGCCAGGTGGTGGAAACCGAGCCGGGGATCTTCCGCCACACGGAGATGTCGGGGCGGGGATTCCGTGCTTTTGAGTTGACCTCGCTTTTGCCCAAGACGGGCTTTGAGGTTCACCTCAGCAAAATGGCGGAGTAAGCAGCGGCGTGTGGGGAACCACCGGTTACCGGCTATCCCCTAGAAAGCAGGTGCCGCGGCGCCCCAAGGTGACGTGCGGCGGTTACTTTCGTAAGCGCAAAAAAACAGAAGTTGGTTGCAACGAAGAACCAATCAGCCGACTCTAATCGTATAGCAAAGGAGCAAAGGGTCGGAGGTGACACGATGGTCGAAAAATTTTCCATCGCAGAAATCTCGGCGCTGCGCAGTGAGCTGCTGGAAGGCGGGCTGGATGCCCTGCAGGCAGCCGAGTTGCTCCAACTGTTTTTGACCGGACACGGATACGGCGTGTCTCCGGACGCGGCGCGCGATGCCGCCATCCTGGTGGAAGGCGCGGGCTGCTCCGTGGATGTGATCCGCAAGGAACTCGACAGATTGGCGCTGGTGATGTAACCGCATCCAGAGCGACCAGCGACAAAGGAAAAGCCGGGCCAACCAGCCCGGCTTTTTGCTGCTCTTCGCCGCTGGCGCGCCCCCTAGGTGCGCTCGCGGCGCTTGAAGCAGCCGGTGAGCGGATCGCGGATGGTCTGCTCCTGCAGCCGCCGTGTAACAAGTGCGGGCTCGCCTCGCCGGAAAATTCACCGGCGGGACTCGCGGCTCACCGCTTCCCTGCCACTCCCGCCACCACGTCGTAGAGGATGCGGTAGCCGCGCCGCAGTTCTTCCAGCCGGATGCGCTCGTCGTCTCCGTGTGCCGTGCGCGATTCTTCGTCCGTCGAGGAATGCGGCGAGAATCCATAGCACACGATGCCCAGCGGCCGGTAACGCTGGTTTTCCGTGTAGCCGCCGGTCAGCCGCGGCGCCACCGGCGCGCCGGGAAAGTAGCGCCCCGATGCCTGCTCGATCATCTTCCACAGCTCGGTGCCGGTGGGCGAGGCATTGGCCACGCGAAACTCCTTATCCAGCGGTTCCACGCTCACCTGCGGGTCGGCCACCACGCGCCGTATCTCTTCCAGGAAGCGTTGCGGGTCTTCGCCCGGAAGCAGGCGCACGTCCAGGTTGGCCCAGGCTTCCCCGGGGATCACGTTGGTTTGCTCCGAGCCGCCCAGCATGGTCAGCGCGATGGTGTTGCGCAGCATGGGACTGAAAATTTCGTCGCGCTCCAGTTCGGCGCGAAAGCGCTTTTGCTTCATGGCCTGCCGGATGTTGCGGAACTGTCGCGCGCGCTCCGGCGTCTGCAACCGGGCCATGGCGTGGAAAAATTCCTCCACCACCGGCAGCAGCTTGAGCTCGGTCTTGTGGTTCAGCACGCGCCCCAGCGCGCGCACCAGCCGGTTGGGCGCGGCATCGTCCCGCGGCCGCGAGCCGTGCCCCGGACGCCCGTGCGCCGTCAGCCGCAGCCAGAACGTGGTCTTTTCCGCCACGTCCACGCTCACGTACTTCACGGTTCCGTTTTCCATGCGATTCGAGCCGCCCTCGGTCACGAGATATTCGGCCTCGCCCAGCAGCTCTTTGTGGTTGGCGATCATCCAGTCGGTTCCGCTGCCTCCGGCCTCCTCGTCGGCCGTGGCCAGGAAAATCACGTCGCGGGCCAGCGGCACCTGCTCCCGCTTGAGCATCACCATCACCACCAGTTGCGCCAGGCCCTCGTCCTTCATGTCTTGAGAGCCGCGCCCGTACACCGAGTCGCCCACGATCTCCCCGCTGAAAGGCGGCACCTTCCAGCGCTGGGGGTCGCTGGTGACCACGTCGGTGTGATTCAGCAGAATCAGCGGCTTCTTCGCCCCTGTGCCCTTCAGCCGCGCCCACAGGTTGGCGCGCCCGGGCTCATACTCGAAGACGCGCGTTTCGATGCCTTCCGCTTCCAGGATCTTCTGCAAAAAAGCTGTGGCGCGGGCCTCGTTGCCCGGCGGGTTGGTGGTATCCACGCGCAGGTATTCCTGCATCCAGCGCACGGCCAGGTCAGAGTACTCGGCCAGGCGCGGCGCGGGGATCGTATCCGAGGGCAGGGGAGCACTCTGCGCGCGCGCCGGGGTCACGCAGAAAAGCACGGAAACTGCTGCGGCGGCTATGCGCAAGGAAAAACCAACCGATCGAATGGGCTTTTTCATCCCGGTAGAGTAACAAACCGCCCTCGTTTGGGACGCCTTCGCGCGCTACGGGGCCGACCCCGCCGCGCCTTGCTGCCGCCTGCACGCGAACGTACACTTTTCCCATGCACGCCCACGGCCAGCAGCGCACCACCCGGGTGCTGCAGCTTTCGCTCGCGGCCACGCTCCTCTATATCGCGGTCACCATCTATTTCGGCATCCGCGCCAACAGCCTGGCGCTGCTCTCCGAAGCCGGCCACAACGCCTCGGACTTCCTCGCCCTGCTGCTCTCCTGGCTGGCGGTGTATTTCCACGCCCGGCCCGCCACCTCCACCAAGACCTTCGGCTACGGCCGCGCCGGTGTTCTGGCGGCGTTCGTCAACGCCCTGATGCTGGTGCTCATCACCTTCTATCTTTTCTACGAGGCCTTCGAGCGCCTCTACCAGCCCGCCGAAGTCCACCCGCGGGAGATGATCTGGGTGGCGGCCGTGGGCGTGGTGATGAACGCTTCCATCGCCTTCGCGCTCTACCGCTCCGGGCGCGACGTCAACCTGCGCAGCGCGCTGCTCCACGAAGTGGGCGATACGCTCTCCACTGCCGCCGTCATCCTCGGCGGCTGGGCCATCCTCCGCACCGGCCAGCAGTGGATCGATCCCGCGCTCTCCGTCGCCATCGGCTTGATGATCTTGTGGTCCTCCTGGGGCATCATCCGCGAAACCCTGAACATCCTGCTCGAAGGCACGCCGCGCGGCATAGAGCTGGAGCTCATCGCGCAGGTGCTGCGCGAAATCGAGGGCGTCAACGAAGTGCACGACCTGCACGTCTGGAGCCTGGGCTCGGAGACGCACGCCCTCTCCTGCCACATCGGCATTGACGACATCCCGCCCTCGGCCAGCGAGCGCATCCTGCGCCAGGTCAACGACTGCCTCGCCAGCCGCTTTCACATCCACCACTCCACCATTCAGTTCGAGCACGCCGCCTGCGAGGTGGCGGAGGGATGCGTGCTGCCCGCCCCCGGCGCGCACAGCCACTCGCGCTGACGCTTCCGCGCCGCCTTAGGCAGGAGGGAGCAGCGCGATTTCCCGAAATGGAACACCAGATGCGTGCGATGGAGAGATAGGCTTTTTCTGCTTGACGCCCCCCCATCGTGCCGCTACTCTCCCGCACAAAGTTGAACCCGCCGAAACGACGAGGTGACCAAATGAAGCGATTGATGGTTCTGGCAGTTTTCTTGGCGATGCCCGTTCTAGTTGTGGCCGAAAATTGCTACGGATTTCGGGACGTGACGTATTCATGTCACGATCCAGAAACTAATTGTAGTGGTTCGTATACAACTACGGAATGCGTCTCCGGAACCGCAAATTACAAATGCATTTTCGACTCGGGTTCGGGACTCTGCTGCAATGAGGTCATGTACTACAGTGACTTGGCTTACGGTGATTGCCAGGACGAAGGCGGCCCGGAACACCCGCAGGGCCAGAACCGGACAGCACCCTTCGCCGAGGAGGCCGACGTTCTTACTGCCCGCCTCTACCTGCCGTCCTGCGGCGGCAACTACATGACCTTCGAGTTCGAGCGAAGAGACTCAACGGTGAACGGCAAGCGCTCGAAAAGCGAGAGCAGGAGCTTGCCGGGCATATAGTTCACGTTCCTCTCAAATCGAGGAGGCTTCGAATGAGCGTACCAAGGAGGTGTTCGGCCGCCGCCGTAGTCATTTCAATTCTCCTCGGCGCTGCACAGTCTCAGGAGACTTCCCAGCGGTTGGAAGCAGGCACGCCTGCGGACGAGCCACGAAATATCCAGGTGATTGATGTCGTGGTCGTGGAGTCGGAGTTGGGCGGCGCTTTCAGGGAGCCCTTGAAGTGTGACTCCGAGGGCAGTGTCTACGTGCGCGGTTACGATGCCGTGCTGCGCAGTAAGATACCCATCCGGAAGTTCGACACACAAAAAGGCGTGCGGCTGGCGAGCTTCTCGCTGGATTCCGCCCCCGGACTTGAGTTCGAAACAGGGGACGAGTTTTTCGTCGCACCCGACGGGGAGCTCTATTGGCTGACGGCAACAAAGTCAGAACGCTACATCCTGACCTTCGCCAAGGATGGAACCTTCAAGGGCAAAGTGAAGCTCGAATTCGGCAAGCCCTTTCTGCCTTATCAGCTCGCGGTGTTTGCCGGTGGTGAGTTTCTGATTTCCGGCTTGAACCCGGAGGATCCCGGGAAAAAGAGCGACAAGAAGCCCTTTACCGGAATCTTCGACAAGCAAGGCAGGCTGGTCAAGAGGATCGCCCTCCAGGACGATGATGCGATTCATGAGGCTGCACAAAGGGGCGACAGTAATTTCACCAGCGAGCTGTATCCAGGGCAAGGGAACCGCGCCGTTTCCCAGGGTGCAGTCGTCGGCAGTTCCGATGGGAATGTGTATCTGATGCGCAGGACGTCACCCGCCTTGATCTACGCAATCTCTCCAGCAGGAACGGTCGTCCGCAGAATGAGTGTTGACCCTGGCGATCCAGCATTGTTCCCAATGGAGATCCATGGC
>CAYRII010000084.1:0-10213 GCA_964424245.1 uncultured Terriglobales bacterium
CGTCACCGACGACACTGAGCACTTCCGTCGCTTTCCTTTTATGAACGTCATCCCACTGCGTAGCGCAACGTGACGCGCGGCCGTGCAACGTTCTCATCGCACCCCCACCCAAATCATGAAGGTCAGCACGGCCGCGGCTCCTGCGGCCACCCATCCGGCGTAGGAGCGAAGATTGCCGGACTGCATCTTGCGCACGGCGCCGGAGATGCCGCGCGCGCCTGCGGCCGCCTGGTTGACGGAGTCGTCAATCAAGCCGACGTCAATGCCGCGCCAGAGGATTTCCGTGGAGCCTTCAACCACGGGACGCACGAAGACGGCCTGGTAGCCTTCGTCCACGAAATACTTGTTGGCCACAGCGTAGTAGAGCCCGCCCAGCGCGGCGGTGATGCGCTCCGGCAACTCGGGACGCTTGCAATAGAGCACCCAGGCGAAGGCAAAGCCCAGCACGGCGGCGAGGACGGAGAGGAAGGTCAAGAGGCGTTCCAGGCCGGCGTCGGCGACGTGAACAGCGACTTCTTCTCCGGTGGCGAACACGGGCGCGAGGAACTGCGCGAAGGAATTGTGCCCGCCGAGGGCGTGCGGCACGCCAACATATCCGCCCACAGCCGAGAGCACGGCGAGGATGACGAGCGGCACGAGCATGACCGGCGGGCTCTCGTGGACGTGATCCTCATGGGTGTGATCCCCGGCCGGGGTGCGGCGCTCGCCGAAGAAAGTCATGAACCAGAGGCGGAACATGTAGAAGGAGGTCAGCAGCGCGGTGAACAGCGCCACAGCCCAGAAGACCGGACTGCCCTGCGGGCTGGAGTAGGCCTTCCACAGAATCTCGTCCTTGCTGAAGAAGCCGCTGAAGAGCGGGGTGCCGGCGATGGCGAGAGTGGCCACGGTCATGGTGGCGAAGGTCCAGGGCACCTTGCGGCGCAAGCCGCCCATGTGGCGCATGTCCTGCTCGCCGGAGAGGGCGTGGATGACCGAGCCGGCGCCGAGGAAGAGCAGCGCCTTGAAAAAGGCGTGAGTCATGAGGTGAAAGATGGCGGCGGAATAGGCGGCCACGCCGCAGGCCAGGAACATGTAGCCGAGTTGGGAGATAGTGGAGTAGGCGAGCACGCGTTTGATGTCGTTCTGCGCCATGCCGATGGTGGCGGCGAAAAGGGCGGTGAGGCAGCCGACGATGGCCACCACCATCAGGGCCTCCGGCGCGCGGCTGTAGATGGGGCTGGAGCGCGCCACCATGTAAACGCCGGCGGTGACCATGGTGGCGGCGTGGATAAGCGCGGAGACCGGCGTGGGGCCCTCCATGGCGTCGGGCAGCCAGACGTGGAGCGGTATTTGCGCCGACTTGCCGCAGGCGCCCAGGAGCAGCAGGAGCGCAATCGCGGTGAGCACGCCGGCCGAGCCCTCCACGCCGAGGTTCGCCGCCGCAGGGAAAACCTCGCCGAAGCTGAGCGAGCCGAAGGTCTTGACCATGAGGAACATGCCCAGCAGGAAACCGAAGTCGCCGATGCGGTTGACGATGAATGCTTTCTTGCCGGCGGCGGAGGCGGAGTCCTTCTGGAACCAGAAGCCGATCAACAGGTACGACGCCAGGCCCACGCCCTCCCAGCCGACGAACATCAGCAGGTAGTTGTCCGCCAGCACCAGCGTGAGCATGAAGAACAGGAACAGGTTGAGGTAGGAAAAGAAGCGGTAGTAGCCGCCCTCGTGCGCCATGTATCCGACGGAATAGACGTGGATGAGGAAGCCGACGCCGGTGACCACGAGGATCATGACGAGCGAAAGCTGGTCGAGATAGAAGGCGAAGTTGACGCGAAAGGCGCCGGCCTGCATCCAGGCGGCCAGGGTCTCGGAGTAGGGAATGGCAGCGGCGGGAAGGCGCGCGAACTGTGCCGCCACCCAGAGCGACCAGGCGAAGGCGGCTCCGGGAAATCCCAAAGCCACGGCGGTGACTCCGGCGCGCGAGAAGCGGCGTCCGAAGAGGCCGTTCAGCAACGCACCGGCCAGCGGTAGCAGCGGGATGAGCCAGAGGTTCATAGCTTCAACAGATCCACGCGGTCAGGGTTCAGGGTTTGCCGGGTGCGGTAGACGGCGATGATGATGGCCAGTCCCACAGCGGCCTCGGCCGCCGCCACCACCATGACGAAAAAGACGAAGACGTGCCCGCTGAGCGCGTTCCACTGCGTGGCGAAGGCGACAAACGCGAGGTTGACGGCGTTGAGCATGAGCTCGATAGACATGAAGAGCGTGATGACATTGCGCTTGACCAGAAAGCCCAGCACTCCCATGCCGAACAGGATGGCGCTGAGCACCAGGTAATAGGAGATGGGCACCATTACGGCTCCCTCCGCGCCAGCACCACCGCGCCCATGATGGCGATGAGGATCAACACCGAAGTGACTTCAAAGGGCAGCAGGAAATCGCGGAAAAGAAGATGCGCGATTTCTTTCGTGGGGCCGAGGAACTCTCCCAAATGGGCCCCGCCCGGACGGCGGCCGAGCACCCAGACCATCAGCCCGGCGAACAGGCTGACCGCCGGCAAGCCGAGGAGAAGGGCCACGCGGCTGCCGTGCGTGTGCTCCTCTTCGCCCGCGTTCAACAGCATGATGACGAAGATGAACAGCACCATGATGGCGCCGGCGTAGACGATGACCTGCACGGCGGCGACGAACTCCGCGCCCAGCAGGAGGTACAGAACGGAAAGGGAAACCATGACCACGATCAGGGAAAGCGCGCTGTTGATGGGATGCTTCTGCGCCAGCAGATTCACCGCGGCGGCAACGCACAGGGTAGCGAAGACGAAGAAGAGGATGGGATGCAGCATCGTCAGGCTCCCAGCGCCACCGCCAAACCGGTGACGAGGACGTTGGCGATGGCCAGCGGGAGAAGGAACTTCCAGCCGAAGGCCATCAACTGGTCATAGCGGAAACGCGGCAGCGTGCCGCGGATCCAGATGTAGAGAAACAGGAAGAGAAAGACTTTCAACACGAACCAAAAGACGGGCAGCAGGGCGCGCAGGATTTCGGGGCCGAAGGAGGGGCCGTGCCATCCGCCAAAAAACAGCAGCGTGGCCACGCATCCCACGGTGACCATGTGCGTGTACTCGGCGATGAAGAACATGGCGAACTTCATGGAGCTGTACTCGGTGTGGTAGCCGGCGACGAGCTCCGTCTCGCTCTCCGGCAAGTCGAAGGGAATGCGGTTGGTTTCCGCAAAGGCCGCGGTGAGAAACACGAAGAACCCGACAATCTGCCCGCGGAAGATGTTCCACTTGGGCACCAGACCGAGCCAGGCGCCAGATTGCGCGTCCACGATTTCGCGCAGGCTGAGGGTGCCGGCGATGAGCACGACGCCGATGAGGGCCACGCCCAGCGAGAGCTCGTAGCTCACCATCTGCGCGCTGGCGCGCAGGGAGCCGAGCAGCGGGTATTTGCTGTTCGACGACCAGCCCGCCAGGGCGATGCCGTAGACGCTCAGCGAACCCACGCCCAGCAGGAACAGCAGGCCGATGTTGACGTCCGTAATCTGAAGCGGGGTCTTGACGCCCAGCCAAGGAAGCGTGACGGACTCTCCGATGGGAATGACGGCGATGGACATCAGCGCCACGGCCATGGACATCATGGGCGCGGCGATGAAGAGGGGCTTGTAGACGTTTGCGGGGACGAGATCTTCCTTGAGGATGAACTTCAAGCCGTCGGCCAGCGGCTGCAGCAGGCCGAAGGGGCCGACGCGCGTGGGGCCCCAGCGGTTCTGGATGCGGGCCACCAACTTGCGCTCCAGCAGCACGGTGTAGGCGACCGCGGTGAGGAGCACAACCAGCGTGATTACGATCTTGATCACGCTGACCAGGATGTAAGTCGTCCAGTCCATGAGTACGTGGAGAATCCTGACCGCAACTCCGGGTACAGCGAAAGCGCGCCGCGCGGTTTTAGTCCGCCGCGGCCGTCGAGCCCTCCGGCTTGTGCAGCCGGCCTTCCATCACGGAATTGAGCGTGCGGGAATACCGCCCCAGCGTTCCCGAGGTGAACAGGGAATCGCCGGCCGGAGCGATCAACTCGGGGCGGTCCTGGCGTGCGCCCGCGCCCTGCTCGGCGGAGGCCACGTGCACGGCGTTGCCCGCCAGCAAATTCATGCGCGAAACGTTGTAGCCGGGCACCAGGCGCTGGATTTCATCGAGCAACGCGGCGGGATCCAGGGGGCTCAGGCGCGGCTCCAGATTTTGCGCGCGCAGCCAGACGGCGTGGCGATCGGCTTCGCCGGACTGCGCGCCGCGCGACTGACCGGCATCGGCGTGCGTTCCGCGGCCGAACGGCACCAGGCGGCCCACCTCGAAGCCCATGCGCTCGGCAAGGCGAACGATGATTTCCAGGTCGGGCTTGACGCCGCCTACGTCCCCCGCCTTGTTCACCAACTGCAGATCGCCGGCGGTGGAGGTGAAGGTGCCTGATTTTTCGTAGGCGCAGGCGGCGGGCAAGACCACGTCCGCGATGGCGGCCGTTTCCGTGAGGAACATGTCCTGCACGACGAGAAACGTTTTTGAAAGCGCGAAGGGATCAATGGCAAAACGCGAAACCGGGTTGGAGCCCACGACGTAAAGGGCGTGGAGCTTGGCGGCGCGCGCGGCGGCAACCATCTCCGGCAGCGCCAGTCCGGGAGCAGCGGGCAGGGAAGCGCCCCACTCGCGGCTGAAATGCGTGTCTCCGGCCACGCCGGCGTAGCCGGGCAGGAGATCGGGATAGAGGCCCATGTCAGCGGCACCGCGCGAGTTGGCGTAGTCGCCGAGGCAGAGGAAGCGGGCGCCGGAGATGCTGGAGCCGAAGCGCGCCAGGGCGGCAATGTCGTCGCCGCGCAGCTCGGCGCCGAAGATAATCACGATGCCTTCGCTGGAGCGCAGCGTCTGGCGCAGTGCGGCGAGGTCTTGGGGCGTGGCTCCTTCCTGCGTCAGAGCGCTGGCGGCGGAATCGTCGCCCGCGAGGTAAGCGGCGGCGCGGCCCTCGGCGCCGGCGGGGATCCGGGTGTAGGTGGCGGCCTGGCGGCGCAGCTTGATTTCGCCTGCGTGAATCACGTGCAGCGCGCCGCGGTGCAGACGCACGTTGGTGCGCATGTTCCAGGCGAGCAGCGGATGCTGCTCCGTGGGGTCGGAGCCGATGAGCAGCACGGCCGGCGCCGTCAAAACGTCTGCGATGGAAGCGGTTGCGGCCCCGGTACTGGCCATGGCGCGGGAAAACGCGGGGAAGTCGGCGGTGCGGTGGTGGTCGATGTTGTTGGTGCCCAGCACCAGGCGCGCGAACTTCTGCAGCAGGTAGCTTTCCTCGTTGGTGGTGCGGGTGGAGCCGATGACGCCCAGCGCCGGGCCGCCGTGCGTCTCGCGCCCTTCGCGGAAACGGCTGGCCACGGTCTCCAGCGCCTCGTCCCAGGCGACGGGTGTGAGGCGGCCGTTTTTGCGCACCAGAGGCTGGGTGAGGCGGTCGTCGTGGTGGGCAAAATCAAAAGCGTAGCGTCCCTTGATGCAGAGGAAGTCGCCGTTCAGGCCGCTCTTGTCGCGATTGTCGCCACGCACGATCTCGGTGCCGCTCTCCGCGCGGCGCACGCCCAGCGTGGTCTTGCAGCCGTCGCCGCAATGGGTGCAAATGGTGGAGACGTGGTTCATCTCCCAGGGGCGCGTCTTGTAGCGATAGGCGCCGGAGGTGAGTGCGCCCACGGGGCAGATGTCGATGCACATGCCGCACTCTTCGCACTCCAGGTGGTCGCCCTGGTTGGGAGCAATGACGGAGTGCACGCCGCGGTTCTGCACGCCCAGCGCCCAAACGTCCATGCCTTCGCCGCAGACGCGCACGCAGCGGTAGCACAGGATGCAGCGCGGCCGGTCGAAAAACACCACGGGCGACCACTGCTGCTCGTCTTTGTGCAGCTTGGCTTCCATGAACTTGGACTCGGCGGCGCCGTAGCGGAAGGTCATGTCCTGCAGCTCGCACTCGCCGCCCGCGTCGCAGACGGGACAATCCAGCGGATGGTTGGCCAGCAGGAACTCGAGCATGGACTTGCGCGCCTGCGCAACCTCCGCACTGCCGGTGGTCACCACCATGCCGTCGGTGATGGGAACGGTGCAGGCTGTGGCCAGCTTGGGCATCTTCTCGATCTTCACCAAACACATGCGGCAGGCGGCCTGCAGCGAGAGGCCGGGGTAGTAGCAGAACGAGGGCACCTCGATGCCCACCTTCTTGCAGGCTTCGATGAGCAGCGTGCCCGCGGGCGCGGTGACCGGCTTGCCGTCCACGGTGATGGTGACGTCAGGCATGACTCAATGGCTCAAGACCGGCAGCTCGCGCACCGTCCCCGGCTTCCCATACGGGCACGGGCGGCCTTCCAGGTGATCCTCGAATTCCTTGCGGAACTTCTTGACGATAGAAATGGTAGGCATGGCGGCGGCGTCGCCCAGCGGGCAGAACGTGCGTCCCAGCATGTTCTCCGCGAGGTACTGGATGTTATCAATGTCTTTCTTCAGGCCGCCGCCGGCGTGGAAGCGGGCCAGCGTCTTTTTCAGCCAGTCGGTGCCTTCGCGGCAGGGGATGCACCAGCCACAGCTTTCGTGGGCGTAGAAGTTCATGATGCGCTGCGCGAAGCGGACCATGCAGGTGGCGTCATCCACCACCACGACGCCGCCCGAGCCGAGGAAGGTGCCGATCTTCGCCAGCGAGTCGAAGTCCATGGCAACGTCGATTTCGTCGGCGGTGAGAACGGGGGTGGAAGACCCGCCGGGCACCACAGCCTTGAGCTGCCTTCCGCCGGGAATGCCGCCGGCCACGTCGAAAATCATCTTCCGCAGGTTGTAGCCGAGAGGCAGCTCGTACACGCCCGGGCGCTCGACGTGGCCGCTCAGGCAGAACAGGCGGGTGCCACCGTTCTTGGGCGTGCCCAGGTCGGCGTACCACTTGCCGCCACCCAGAATGACGTGCGGCACCGAGGCCAGGGTCTCGACGTTGTTGATGACGGTTGGGCCTCCCCACAGGCCGACCACGGCGGGGAAGGGCGGCCGGATGCGCGGGATGCCGCGCTTGCCCTCGAGCGACTCCATCAGGGCCGACTCCTCGCCCACCTCGTAGGCGCCGGCGCCGGTGTGCCAGTAGACGTCAAAATCCCGCCCGCTGCCAAAGATGTTCTTGCCGATGAACCCGCGCGCGCGAGCATCGGCGAGCGCCTGGCGCAAGATGTCCACCAGGTAACGGTACTCTCCGCGGATGTAGATGAAGCCGACTTTGGCTTCGACGGCGAAGCCGGCGATCATCACCCCTTCGATAACAGCGTGCGGATCGTGCTCCAGGAGCAAGCGGTCCTTGCAGGTGCCGGGCTCGCTCTCGTCCCCGTTGCAGAGCACATATTTGGGTTTGGGAGAGACCTTGGGGAAGAACGACCACTTGAGCCCCGCAGGAAATCCGGCGCCACCGCGGCCCCGCAGATTGGAGTCTTTGACTTCGGTGATGATGGCCTCGGGCGACATCTGGAGCGCCTTGCGCACGGCCTGGTAGCCGTCGAGTTCGAGGTAGCGGTCGAGCGCAGCCGCACCCCGGCCGAAGCGCTTCGAAACCACCTTGACTTCGTCGGGATGGCTCGCCAAATCGGCCATTAGGATTTCCTGCAATCGTCCAGAACCGCATCCACTTTTTGCGGCGTCAGGTTTTCGTGGAAGTCGTAGTTCACTTGCATGGCGGGAGCCCAACTGCAGGCCCCGATGCACTCCACCTCCTCGAGTGAAAACAGCCCATCCGGCGTGGCCTGCTTGTGGTTGATTCCCAGCCGGCTGCTGCAGTGCGCAAAGATTTCGTCGCCGCCGCGCAACAAGCAACTGATGTTGGTGCACACCTGCACGTGGAAGCGGCCGCGGGGCCTGGTGGTGAGCATGCTGTAGTAGCTGATGACGTTGTGCACTTCGAGCTCACTCAGGCCGGTTTTCTGCGCCAGGTAGGAGACGGCTTCAGGCGTGAGATGCCCCAGCTCATCCTGCGTGTAGAGCAGCATGGGCACAAGGAAGGAGCGGCGCGTGGGATACTCCACCATCTTCTGGTCGAAGAAGCGATCGAGTTGCTCGGAAACCGGAATCATCAGCGGTCGATTTCTCCCAGCACGATATCGATGGAACCAATCACCGCGACCACGTCGGCGATGAGCAGGCCCTCACACATTTTGGGCAGCAATTGCAGGTTGGCGAAGGAGGGCGAACGCATGTGCACGCGGTGCGGCTTGGCGGTGCCGTTGCTGACCACGTAATAGCCCATTTCGCCGCGCGGCGATTCAATGGCCTGATACACCTCGCCCGCCGGAACCGCAAAGCCCTCGGTGACGATCTTAAAGTGATGGATGAGCGCCTCCATCTCGGTTTTCATCTTCTCGCGGTCCGGGAGCACGATCTTGGGCGCAGCGGCCTTCACCGGCCCTTCGGGCATGCCGTCGAGCGCCTGGCGCACCATGGCGATGGACTCGCGCATCTCCTGCACGCGCAGAAGGTAGCGCGCAAAGACGTCGCCATCCTCGGAGACGGGCACGCGGAACCGGAAGTTTTCGTAGCCGGAGTAGGGCATATCGCGGCGCAGGTCGAGATCCACGCCGCTGGCGCGCAGCGTTGGCCCGGTGGCGCCCAGGGCCACGGCGTCCCCGGCCGAGAGGCGGCCGACGCCCTTGGTGCGCCCCACCCAGATGGGATTGGCGGTGAGCAGGTCTTCGTACTCGTCCACGCGTTCGGGAAAGCGTCCGGCAAAGTCCCGGACGCGGTCGAAAAACCCCAGCGGCGGCTCCAGCGCCAGCCCGCCGATGCGGAAGTACGAGGTCATCATGCGCTGGCCGCTGACCATCTCGAACAGGCGCTGGATGTCTTCGCGCTCGCGGAAGCAATAGAGGAAGACCGACATGGCGCCGATATCCAGCGCGTGCGTGCCCAGCCATACCAGGTGGGAGCTGATGCGCGAGAGCTCGTTCAGCAGCACGCGCACCCACTGCGCCTTGGCCGGCACTTCCAGGCCCAGAAGTTTTTCCACCGCCAGCACGTAACAGAGGTTGTTGGTGAGCGGGCACAGGTAATCAATGCGATCGGTGAGCACCACCACCTGCTGGTAGAACTTGGCCTCGCAGGTTTTCTCGATGCCGGTGTGCAGGTAGCCGATATCCGGCTTGAGGCGCACGATGTGCTCACCCTCAATCTCCAGCACCAGGCGGAGCACGCCGTGCGTCGAGGGATGCTGCGGGCCCATGTTGAGCACCATGGTGCCTTCCTGGCCGGGCTCGAGCACGGGAGGTTTGGCGAGCGCGCCCATGGTCAGCGATATCCTTCGACGGGGTAGTCCTTGCGCAGTGGATGGCCGTTCCAGTCATCCGGCATCAGGATGCGGCGCAAGTCGGGATGGCCCAGGAAGCGCACACCGAACAGATCAAACACTTCGCGTTCGAAGAAACTGGCGGCAGGCCAGAGCGAGGTGAGGGACTCGACGGAGGCTCCGTCTCCCGGCAGCCGCACCTTGAGGCGTACGCGGCGGCGCCGCGGAAGGGAAAGCAGGTGGTAGACGACTTCAAAGCGCGGTTCCTGCGGGTGCCAATCCACGCAGGTCAAATCAGAAAGAAAGTCGTAGCGCAGCTCCGGGTCGGACTGCAGCAGGGAGCAGGCCTCGCGCAGAGAAGCGGGGTCGAGCCACAGAGTCAATTCGCCGCGGTCCAGACGGGCGGCGCGCACAACTTCCGGCAAGGCGGCATGCAGGCGCGCCACCTCCGGGCGGTCGCGCAACTGCGCCAGGTCGGTGATGGCGGGATCCAGGGGCACCTAGAGCCTTCTCGATTCCGGCTGCGCCCAGTCCAGCACGCCTTTCTTCCAGATGTAGAAGAAGCCGGCCAGTACCAGGCCCAGGTACACCAGCATTTCGTAAAAGCCGAACATGCCCAGCTCGCGCAGAATGACCGCCCAGGGGAACAGGAAGATCACTTCCACGTCGAACAGGATGAACAGCATGGCCACCAGGTAGAACTTTACGGAAAAGCGGCTGCGGGCGTCGCCCGTAGGAGTGATGCCGCACTCATAGGGCTGGGACTTGACGGGGTTGGGGCGGCGGTGCCCCACCAGCGCCGACAACAGCACCATTCCGCCCGCCAAAGCACCCACAATCAACACGTGGAGAAGCAAAGGCAGGTAACCTGTCTCTTATACACATCTCCGAGCCCACGAGACTAGGCATGATCT
>CAYRII010000085.1:0-10152 GCA_964424245.1 uncultured Terriglobales bacterium
ATATAATGCGCGCCAATCTTGGGAACAGCAAACATTCGACTATAGAGTTCACGCTCCGGGAGTGTCAAGCAGCGCAGCGCGGCGCGCAGCGTGGGTTTGATCGAGGCAGGCCGCCCTGGATTTGACGGGATGATTTTCGGCTTTAATACGGATGTAAAGCTCGGCGAAACCGTCTATCACGTGCAGAGCGAGGCACGGAAACGGGACCTGCTGCTGCAGACCCAGGTCTTCGTGCGCGGGCAGTGCATCGGCAAGCGCGCCTCTTCCTACGCCGCACACGCCGCCCAGGACGGGTTTTCCGACGAGAAGATGCACGAGTTGCTGAAGACCCAGCACAAGAACGTGCTGGAAGCCGTGAGGGAAGGGAAGGTGGACGCCGTGGTGGGACACAATACCGATATCCAGGACGTGGATGGCACCGGGCTGGCCTTGCGCTGGATCAATTCCAACTCCGTCTATTCGGACAACACCGTGCAGATGAAATTCCAGGTCACCGACGGCGGAAAGCCCGCCGAGGGTGCGCGCATTACTTCGCGACTGGCCCTGGCGTCCGACGCGCCCATATTCTCCCAGGCCACCAGCGACGCTTCCGGCGAGGCGGAGATGAAGATATTTCTCGATGAGGAAGCCTTGCGCGAGTCCGCTGTGCTGGTGCAGGCCATCCTGGGAGAAAAGTCCGTCACCCGCAAGTTCCGCCTGCGCAAGGCGGCGTGAGCAACTGAGAACCAAGAACTAGGGACTGGGAAACCGCGAACTGGTTTCTGCCGCCGGCGCACGACCCCCTCATGAAGCTGCACATCAACGGCGAGGAGCGTACCGTGAGCGCGCCGCTCACGCTTTCCGGCCTGGTGGAGTGGCTGGGCCTGAAGGCGGACCGCGTGGCGGTAGAGCGGAACCGCGAGATTGTTCCCCGTGAGCGCTGGCCCGAGACGCCGCTCGCCGAAGGCGACCGCCTGGAGGTCGTGCACTTCGTGGGCGGCGGCTGAAGCAGGGCCCTCCTCCTCCCGTGTTGTTCCCCAGGGTTCGCGCGTCCCGCATTTCCTCTTGACAGCCAACATTCCAGGCCTAGAATGTTCCAAACAATTTCAGCAGTTTGTGTTTGAAACAGGAATGGATGGAAATGAACCGAGGCATGTCATCCCGGCAGGTGGTGGCGCTGACCGGCATCACGCCGCGCCAGTTGCAGTGGTGGGACGAGCGCGGCATCGTGCGGCCTGCGCGCGAAGGGCGCCGCCGGCTGTACACCATGGACGAAGTAGCGGCGATTGCGGTGATCGCCGAGCTGCGCGCCAAGGGCTTCTCCCTGCAGCGCGTCCGCAAGGTGGTGCGCTGCCTGCAGCGGGAGTTCGGCGCCAGCCTGGTGGAAACCGTCACGGCGCGCTCCGACTACCACCTGCTTACCGACGGCCGGAACATCTACGTGGAGACGTCGGCGCGGCAGGTGATCGACATCCTGAAAAACTCGCGGCAGCCTATCTTCGCCGTCTGCCTTTCCGATACGGTGCGGCGCATCCGCGCCGATCTTCGCGCCAGGAAGAAGCCAGGCGGCTCGGCTTCGGCGGCCCGGCCGCTGCGGGCCGCAAGGAAGGCGTCGTGAAAGAGCTTCCCAAGACGCCGTATGGCAAGACCCCGAAAGCGCAGCCAGGGAACGGAGGAGACATGGTTCTGGAGATCAGCGTTCTAAGCGAATGGATCCCGGAGCAAATGGGGCCGGGAACGATTTTTGTGCTGGAAAACGCCGGCGAGATGGGCGAAGGCGACGACCCTTACTGGGCGGTGATGGCCTGCCCCTCGTGCGGAACGCTGGGATTGATCACCCGCCGCCAGATTGCCGGGTTGATCCCGGTGCTGTGCGGCTCGCGCGAATGTCCTGCGCAGTTCTTTATCAAGGACAGCGTAATCGTCGCGCGCAAGCCAACGTAGAACGCGAGTCTCGCGCGCACGCTTTCCCACCTCACTGCGGACGCGATATTGCCGTCCACCGCCAGATGTCTCCAGAAATAATCGGAATTTCCCGCCCCGGGCAGGGCGACGGCTAGGCCGGCGTTCCGGCGGGCCGTTTGACCGGCACCGGCACCTGCTCCACGATGCGCATGCCGAAGCCTTCCAGGGCCACCAGCTTGCGCGGGTGGTTGGTGAGCAGCCGGAGAGCGTGGATGTTCAGGTCGAAGAGAATCTGCGCCCCGATGCCCACTTCGCGCTGCGTCTTGCGCTGATGGTCGGGCAGGGAAGGCTGGCGCACTTCGCGGTGGAAGGCGAGCGCGGGCCGGGGCCCGCTGCGCTCCACGGAAAAGCCCTTGGAGGTCTGGTGGAGATAGATGAGGGCACCGCGGCCTTCCTCGGCAATCATCTGCAAGGAGCGCCGGATGACGGCGTGGCAGTCGCACCAGGTGGCGCCGAAGACGTCGCCCACCAGGCAGTGAGAGTGCATGCGCACCAGGACCGGGTCCTCGCCGGCCGTCTCCACCTCGCCGCGCAACAGCGCCACGTGCGACTCACCGTCGAGCAGGCTCTCATAGGCGATCATGCGAAATTCGCCGAAAGGCGTGGGCAGCAGCGACTCTCCGATGCGCTCCACCAGTCTTTCGTGCTGCAGGCGGTGGCGGATGAGTTCGGCCACCGTCAGCATTTTCAGATTGTGCTCGCGACAGAACTCGATCAAATCGGGCACGCGCGCCATGGTGCCGTCTTCCTTCATGATCTCGCAGATGATGCCGGCGGGAACCAGGCCGGCCATGCGAGCCAGGTCCACGGAGGCTTCGGTTTGCCCGGCGCGCACCAGCACTCCGCCCTTGCGCGCGCGCAGCGGGAAGACGTGGCCCGGGCGCACCAGGTCCGAAGGCCGGGTGGCGGGATCGATGCCGACGCGAATGGTGCGTGTGCGGTCGTAGGCCGAAATGCCTGTGCTCACGCCGTGCCGGGCGTCGATGGCCTCACAGAACGCGGTGCCATACTGCGAGGTGTTTTCCGCCGACATGGGGCCGATGCGCAGGTGGTCGAGGCGCTCTTCGGTCAGCGCCAGGCAGACCAGTCCACGGCCATGCGTGGCCATGAAGTTGATGGCGCCGGCGGTCACTTTTTCTGCGGCCAGCGTCAGGTCGCCTTCGTTCTCGCGGTCTTCGTCGTCCACCACCACGAGCATGCGCCCGGCGCGGATCTCCTCGATGGCGGTTTCGACGTCGCAGAAAGCGGAATGCGGGCTCATGTGGGCTTGAGGAAATTGTAGCAAAAGCGGTGCAAGCGGGCCTCAGTCGGCAGGACGCCGCGGCTCAGGCGGCAGGGTGAAAGAAACGAATGCCCCAGAAGATCAGCGCCGCGATGATAGCCGAAGCCGGAATAGTGAAAACCCACGCCCACACGATGCGCCGCGCTACTCCCCAGCGCACGGCGGAGAGCCGGTGGATGGTTCCCACGCCCACGATGGCACCGGTGATGGTGTGCGTGGTTGAGACCGGGATGCCGGCCAGCACAGTTCCGAGGAGGGTAACGGCGCCGGCGGTCTCGGCACAGAAGCCACCCACGGGCCTCAGCTTGGTGATCTTGGAGCCCATGGTGTGCACGATGCGCCAGCCGCCAAAGTAGGTTCCCAGTGAGATGGCCAGATGGGCGGAGAGGATGATGGGCCAGTGAAAGCGGCCCCAGTCGGCGGCCATGTCGGCCTTGCTCATCACGCCGCCGGTAAACAGCGCCCCGGCGATGATGCCCATGGTCTTCTGGGCGTCGTTGCCGCCGTGACCCAGGCTGTAAGCGGCGGCTGAGAGCAGTTGCAGCTTGCGGAACCAGCCGTCCACGCCCCTGGGGCTGGAGCGGCGAAAGATCCAGTGCACCGCCACCATCAGGGCCAATCCCACCGAAAGACCGATGACCGGGGCCAGGACGATAAAAATCAGCGTCTTGTACCAGCCCGGAAGAATGATCACGCCAAAGCCGGCGCGTGCCACTGCGGCTCCAGCGTAGCCGCCGATGAGGGCGTGGGACGAGGAGGTGGGCAGGCCCCACCACCAGGTAAGCAGATCCCAAATGATGGCGCCGAGAAGCCCCGCCAGAATGACGTACTGCGTCACATCCTCGAGCTGCAGCATGCCCTTGCCGATGGTCTTGGCCACGGCGGTGCCCAGCACGAATGCGGCCACGAAGTTGAAGAAAGCCGCCCACAGTACCGCCAGCTTGGGCGAGAGCACACGTGTGGAAACGACGGTGGCAATGCTGTTGGCCGCATCGTGGAAGCCGTTGATGAAGTCGAAGGCCAGTGCCGTCGCAATCGTCAACAGCAAAAGAACCATGCCGGCGTCCAAGGTTCAGTCCTCCACGAAGATGGCATTCATGGGATGGGAGGCGGTCATCTACGCGCTCTTCAGAACCACGCTCTCCAGAACGTTGGCCACGTCCTCAGCCTTGTCCGTGGCACGCTCCAGAACCTCGTACAGTTCCTTGATCTTGATGAGGGCAATGGGGTCCTTTTCGTGCTCGAACAGGTGACCGATGGCCTTGCGCGCAACCGTATCGGCCTCGTTCTCCAGGCGGTTGATTTCCACGCAGCAATCGAGCAGGCGGTCATGCTTTTCCAGCATGGAGACGGCCTTGGCAATCTGCTCGCTCTGGCGCACCACGATGCCGGCCAGTTCGGCCGCTGCAGGCGGGGCGGCGGTGATCTTGTACATGGAGAGTCTCTCGCCGGCTGCGTACACGAAGTCCAGAACGTCGTCCAGCGACGTGGCGAGGCGGTGAATATCCTCCCGGTCGAAGGGAGTAATAAAGGTCTGATTCAGCTTGATCATGATGGAGTGCGTAATCTCGTCGCCGCTGTGCTCAATTTTCTTGAGGTCCAACACCCGAGCTTCGGTGTCCCTGAAGTCAGCCAGGATGTCCTGCAGCAGGCGCGCACCCGCTACCAGGTTGGCAGACATCTCGGCGAACATTTCGAAAAACTTGACCTCTTTGGGGATCAGTTGAATCATGCGTGTGTTCTCCAGGGTCGCCGTGTAGCCAATCTGGCGGGCTGACACCGCGTTTTTCCGGTCCAGAACCACTCTGACAATTGAGATTGGCTTGGTAGAAACCAGCTACTATCGCACGCCCTTTCAGAGAGCGTCAATGCAATCTGCAGCGGCGGGTCCAGGCTGTGGGTTACGTAGGACAAAAAAAACCGCCCTGAAAAGGGCGGCTTTTTGCACCATGCCCGTCGCCGGGCGGAAGTTTAGAGGGTGGACTCGATCTCAAAGCCCCAAGCCTGCAGCAGGGACTCCGGGATGAATTTGGAATTCTTGTTGCGGCGCGCCCATTCGCGCAGGCGCGTCGAACGCACGTACTGCTCCGGCTCCAGCTTGAACTCCTTTACCGCCTGTTCAAACGAAGTTACGGTGGGGATCACCGGGCCAATCGGCTCCGGCTTACCCCAGTTCGGGTTCCCACGACGCTTTGCCATGTACGGTCAATCCTGCCTTATCTTAGAAATTGTGGATAAATTCAGGCTCACCTACTTAGACTCGACTACGCCGGTCTCGGATTCACTGAAAACACAGGAGATTCCCGTTACCGACAGAAAAATCCTCGGCCTTGGAGACCGAGGGAAACCCCATTCTACAGCTTTTCGGAGAAAGATTCAACTGGGAATGTTAAGTGATAGAAAACACAACTATTACTCCTCTTTCGAAGGAGGCGAATCCGCTTCTTTCAGGGTCTCCCCAGCAGCATCCCGGCGAGGCGGGAAGCGGCCGCGGCCAGAGGAGTCCGCCGAGGTGATTGCGAAACGCGGATCGCAGTGCGCGTAATCTTCCGGGGTTGCCACGTCGGGGTTCAACCACTCGATTACAGCCGCGTGTCCCAGGCTCTCTGGATCATGCACGAGATAATTCGAAACCACACCCAGCACGCGAAATCCCTGCTTCAGCTGGAAGCTAAGCGTAGGATCGGAGAGCTTGCCGCGCACTATGCGGATGACGTATTCCTGGGCGCTCATGCGCGGGGCATAACGGTAATAATGGCGTAAGCGCGCTCCGGCGCGGATGCGGAGCAAACCCAGCCGCTTCACAATTTCGCGCCGTGCCGCATAAAGCTTTTTGCCCACGCCGCCACCCTGGCGCGTGGGACTTACGATCACCTCGGCGCCGTACAGAGTGCGTCCGCGCGCCGGGTCGTGATTGGTGAACATGCCGTGGCTGGTGAAGTGGCGCCAGTTGGCCTCCATGCTGTAGTCGTTCCACAGAACGATGAGACTGGAAGCCATGCCCACCACTTTGTTGGAGGCGGCTTCGACCGCCACAAGTTGCCCTTCCGGAAACACGCGCAAGTGGGATTCGAGCTGTACAGGCGTCCAGGGCGGAGCCGTGGGGTAGCATTCGCGGCTGATCTGCTCGATGCCGGGAAAATCCTCGGGGCGCGTCTGGCGAATGAGGATCCTGGGCCGGGAGCTCACAGCTTGACCACCTCTACCTTGGAGGCAATCTCACCGCTGCGCCGGCTGTTTTCCAGTGGCAGCACTGTTCCCCCGGAGCGAGAGTCGGAGATGGTGGAAAGGTTCAGCTCTCCGATGACCATCATTTCCTGGTTGGGATTGCCCTCCGCCAGGATGCCATCGCGCGAAAAGGCAAAGTCGCTGGGGGTGAGGATGGCGGCCTGGCCGTAGTTTAGCGAGACTGCGGGCACCATAGGCAACGAGCCCACGGTGTGCGAAGTGAGCACGTACATCTGGTTCTCGATGGCGCGCGCCTGGGCGCAGTAGCGCACCCGCCAGAAGCCCTGCCGGTCGTCCGTGCAACTGGGCACCACCAGGATATGAGCGCCCTGACGGGCCGCGGCGCGCACAATCTCCGGAAACTCCACGTCGTAACAAATGGCGACGGCCAATCGTCCGAAATTGGTTTCGAACACGTGCAACCTCGAGCGCGCCTGGATCTTCCAGTCCTCAGTCTCGAAGCGCGTCATGTGCAGCTTGCCCTGCACTCCATACTCTCCGGAGGGAGCAAAGAAATAGCAGTCGTTGTACAGCGCGTCGCTGCCATCATCCATCACCGGGATGGTTCCCGCTGCGATGTAAAGCTTGCGCTTCCTGGCCAGGCCGCTCATCAATTCCACGAAGCGCGGTCCCTGCTTCGCCAGGTCGCGAACCTGCTCGTGGATGGGCCGCTTCACGTTGCCCAGGGTCAAAAGTTGAACGGTGAAATACTCGGGGAAGACCAGCAAATGACAGTCGTAATCCGCAGCGGTGTCCACCAGGGCCTCCACCTGGTCGCGAAACTGCTCGAACGTTTGCACCGGGCGGATGAAATACTGCAGGGAAGCAACACGAATGCGTTCCAATATGACCTCCGGATGTTGTTTGGCTAGTGCGGCAGGTTGCCGGGCGCTTGGAGGCAGCCACGCATTTCCATTGTACACCGCGATTCAGACCAGGTTTTAATGAGGCGATGGTGCCCGGGCCCGGAGTTGAACCGGGACGTCCCTTTCGGAACTCGGGATTTTAAGTCCGTTCTGTTCACTCCTAACACATTGTAAATAAGTAAGTTACATTTCCACTTTGTGAAACTGTGTAAGGAACTGTGTAAATTATGGCCTCGCAGCGTCCTGGCTTCACAGCCTTTGGAAGCGGAGCCGCTTGAAGCGGCGTACGAAGGACTCGAAGAGAAATGATAGCACCCTCGTTTTAAAGACTCAAAGCTGAATCAAGCCGATAAGCGGGGCCTTCAGGACCGCCAGGATGATGGCGCTGGTGAGGGGCTGGAAAACTTTGTCCTTGACACTATAGTTAGGTATAGGGTTTAGGCTGAGGGTAGAGATAGAGACAAGGAGGCGGATAAGGCCATGGCGCACCACCTGAAGATAGGCCAGCTCGCAGAGCAAGGCCAAGTGAACCTGCAAACGATCCGCTATTACGAGCGGGAAGGACTCCTGCCGAAGCCGCCCCGGCTGGCGTCGGGTTACCGGGTTTTCTCGTCCGATGCGGTGCGAAGAGTGCGGTTCATCAAGCGGGCGCAGGAGATTGGTTTCTCCCTGAAAGAGATCAAGGAGCTGCTGTCTATCCGCATTGACCCGAAGAATGATTGCTCGGGCGTCCCGAAACTCGCCAAGGCCAAGGTGACCGACATAGAGCAAAAGATCCGGACACTTCAGGCCATGAAGAAAGTACTTGGCAAGCTGACTTTAGCCTGTCCAGGCAGCGGGCCATTGAGTGAGTGCCCGATCCTGGAGAGCTTTGAGCCGGATGGAGACATCCAATGACGGAAAAACGAAGTGCGGCTGTGCCGGCCTGGTTGTTGGTACTGGTCGCCATCGTCGTATTCGGCGCGGGTGGATTGGGGATTTTTGTCGCAGGAAATCGGCACGCTGACGTCAGCGTGAGTGCCGAAGTCGGGCCAACGACGACAGTGCGAATCCCCGTCGAGGGGATGATCTGTGTCGTGTGTTCGGGCAACGTCAAGAAGGCCCTGCAGTCAATCGATGGCGTGCAAGACGCGGAGATCAGCCTTGAACGGCGCGAAGCGCAGGTGCGTTACAGCGACGGCAAGGTTTCGCCCGAGCAGCTTGTAGCAGCTATCAATCAGCTCGGCTACAGGGCCGGCACACCTGTCCCTGAGGCCTCGCAATGACGCTCGACGTATTCCTCGAAAGATTCGCATCCAGTTTGCCGCACGGGTCGGCCTGGGCGATGTTTGTGGCGATAGCGGCGGGTGTCGTCTCAAGCGCCGTATGTCCGTGTACGGTTCCGGTCGGTCTGGGCGTGGCGGGCGTAGCGGGCAGTTCCGAGAGCAAGAGCCGCCGCGCCGGGTTTCTGATTGCGGTGGCGTTCTTTCTCGGGATCGTCACCAACCTCACCATTCTTGGCAGCGTGGCCGGCCGGCTGGGGGGAATCCTGACGGAATCGTTTGGCCGTTACTGGGCCTTGGGCATGGCGCTGGTTTCTTTCATCGCGGCGGTGGCCGCGTTCTGGGGGCCCCGGCTCAGCACAGAGAAGCTCACCTCTTTGCGCGGTCCGGGTTTGGCCGGGACATTCCTGTACGGCTTCATTTTCAGTCTGGGCACCTCGGCGGCGCCCCTGTTGCTATTACTGACCGTGGCGACTGCACAGGGCCGGCCCGAGTACGGATTTATTCTGGCTCTCGCTTTCGGCGTTGGACGAGGATTGCCGTTTCTGCTCGCGGGGCTGTTCGCGGGAACGCTCATGCGCTTCGCCCGGTTGAGTTCATGGACCGGGGCCGTGCGTGTTGCGAGTGGTTGTGCCCTCATCTTTGTCAGCTTGTATTACGCGAGGGCATTTGTCGCCCTGCTTTAGAAAAGGGGTTCTGTTATGAGTACCGCAACGACTGTTGAATCAGCCGAACGCTTATGGAGCGAAGAACCTGCCACACGGCCGGGGCGGCGGCGAATCCGCACGCATATCGGCGGGCTGCACTGTTCGTTGTGTACCGGCACCATCGAGAAGGCACTGGGCAAGCGGCCCGGCGTGGACAAGGTCGCCGTCAGCTTGACACATGAGCAGGCGCTGATCGAGTACGACCCGGAGGTGGCACGCGCCGAGGACTTGCTGCAAACGCTGAAGGATATTGGCTATACCATCTCTGATCCCCGCAAGGTACGCCCGTATGAGGAAGAAGAGCGGGCGCTGGTGCGCGAGCGCGGGCGGTTCCTGATCTCGCTTGCCATGAGCATAGCCGCAATGGGGTTGGCCGGATACCCCGTCGATAGCCCTTGGTTCGCCTTGTGCGTGTTTTCCATCGCGAGCATGGTGGTGTTCACGTTTGTGGTCCTGCGCGGCTATGGTTTTCGCCGGGCGGTTGCTGGTTCGGCGCTCAGCGCCGCGTTCGGCGCCGGGATTTACGCTCTTCAGTTGCACGGCGCGTTCGGCGGCGCCACGCCGTGGCTCGCCGGAGCGTTCGCCGTGTTTCTCATCTTCGGCATTGGCAGCCACATTGCGCGCATGGGCGTCATGGCGCTGCGGCGTGGCATCCTCAACCAGCATGTGCTGGTTGAATTTGGGGCATTTGCAGGGCTTGTTGGGGGCGCTGTCGGACTGGCGTTGAACCCGCCGGATTATCCGACGGTGGCGTTTTTCTCGGTGGCGGTGATGGTCATCACTTATCACATCTTTTCCGAATGGCTGTCGCTGATCGTGAAAACCCGCAGTTCGCAGGCGGTCAAGAAGCTTCTGGACCTTGA
>CAYRII010000086.1:0-10039 GCA_964424245.1 uncultured Terriglobales bacterium
GACCTCGACGAGCTGTTGAACCAACTGGCCGACTACCTGCTGCAAAGCGGCTTCGCCAACCAGTTCCTCAACTTCTACGACCTGCGCGGGCAGCAGACTCTCGACGAATTGCGCCAGGCCATCGAGCAGGCGCTGGAAGAGGGCGACCTGCTGGACGAAAACCTGCGCGAGCAACTGGAGCAGATGCGCCTGGAGGGCGCGCTGGACGAGCTGATCGAGCGGCTGATCGCGCGCATGGAGCAGGAAGACTACATCTCCATCGAGCACCCGCAGGAGCGAACCCAGGATTCCGGCGTCCAGGGCCACGCCGATGGCCAGCAGGGCCGGGCGCGCTTTGAGATCACGGACAAGAGCCTGGACTTTCTCGGCTTCAGGACGCTGCGCGATCTGCTGGCCTCCCTGGGCCGCTCGAGCTTCGGCCGCCACGACACGCGCGACCTGGCCACAGGCATCGAGACCTCGGGCGCACCGAAGTCCTACGAGTTCGGCGACACGATGAACCTGGACATCACCGCCACGCTCTCCAGTGCCATCCAGCGCGAGGGGTTGCACGTGCCATTGGCCCTCGAGTATTCAGACTTGCAGGTGCACCAGTGCGAGTACCAGTCCTCGTGCGCTACGGTGCTCATGCTGGACTGCTCACACTCCATGATTCTCTACGGCGAAGACCGCTTTACTCCGGCGAAAAAAGTCGCCATGGCACTGTCGCACCTCATCCGCACGCAATATCCCGGCGATTCTCTCGCCCTGGTCCTTTTTCACGACTCGGCTGAGGAAGTTCCCCTGGGGCAGCTGGCGCGCGTCAAAGTGGGTCCGTACTACACCAACACGCGCGAGGGACTGCGCCTGGCGCAGCGCATCCTCGCCCGCCAGCGCAAGGACATGAAGCAGATTGTGATGATCACGGACGGCAAACCCTCCGCGCTGACGCTCGAAGACGGCCGCATCTACAAAAATGCCTTTGGCCTCGACCCGCTCGTGGTCAGCCAGACGCTGGAAGAAGTTTCCAAATGCAAGCGCGCCGGGGTCCTGATCAACACTTTTATGCTGGCTTCGGATTACGGCCTGGTGCAGTTCGTGCAAAAGGTCACGGAGATGTGCCGCGGGAAAGCGTACTTCACCACCCCGTACACTCTGGGGCAGTACCTGCTGATGGACTACATGTCGCGCAAGATGCGGACCATCCACTAGGCCGGCGCAGTGTCTCCCCGCCGCGTTCTATTGCAGGATTCAGGTTACGACGTTGCCGGAGGAGCCGGGTCCGCCACCGGCTTGGGGGCGCACTCCTCGGCCTGGAAACCGATCTTGCCGTGGGTACCGTCGCAGAAGGGTTTGTTGGCGGAGTGCCCGCAGCGGCAGAGGGAAAACGCCGGCTTGGCGGAGACGTCCCACTCATTGCCGTCGTAATCTACGAGGTTGACTGCTCCTTCAATACGCAACGGGCCGTTCTTTTTCGCCGTGATCTTGACCTCGGACATTCGTCATCCTCCGGAATGGTTGCGGGGCACGCCGTGCGGCGCCGCATTTCCGAAGATACCATAGCGGACGGCGTACGGAAGGAGTGGCGGGAAACAGCTGCCGATCTCAGTTCGACCCAACGTGACGAGAGCGCCAGCGGAGCGGCAGCGTAGAGTTGCGCTAGCCTGCAGAGACGCGCAACTGGGAGCGCATCTGCATGGCGAGGTCGTAGACCGACTTCAGTTTCTTGAGCGCCGCGGGCGGCAACTCAGGCTCGTTCAAGGCGAGCTGGGAAGAAAGCAGGATCCCGGTGACGGCGCCGTTCAACTGGCTGTTGAGCAGCGAGCGCGCGCTTTGCAGCGCGAGACGCTGCTCCAGCTGGCGGCGCTTCAGGGCAGCCTGCACGTCGCGCCGCAGCCGTTCCGGCGAGCAAATCGCCAGGCTGATGTAGAGAGGCATGGCCGTCCCTGCGCGGGAAAGCAGCACGTTCACGGCTCTTGGCTCAGACTCGATCTGACTCTGATCGATCACCAGCAGCGTGAACTCGGAGGCGCCCAGTTGCCCGGTGGCTTTTCGGGCGTTGGCGGCTACGACGACCTTTTCCTCGGAGCCTTGAGCGATGGCAGCGGCGTATTCGCGGGAGCGCGCGGAAGCGGTGATCAGAAGGATCATGCCCCCAGTGATTGCACGTTTCTCGCCAAGAAGGTGTGACTGAAAATGCGGAACTTATCCCGCCCATTGCGCTGGGGCGGTTCCGCTCTGAAACCCGGCGCCGGGAATTGTCCTATTCCTGCAATCTGTATTCTTTGAGCTTGCGATACAGGGTGGTTTTCCCGATACCCAGCAAACGCGCCGCCAGCAGCTTGTCGCCGTTCAACTGCTGGATGGCGCTCTGGATGGCCTGGCGTTCCAGCTGGGCCAGGGGCACGATCGCCGTCCCGGGCGCCGGCCCCGCAGCGGGAGCCGAATGGTGCAGGGAGGAGGGCATGTCGGCCAGTTGCAGGGTCGGCCCGGAACTGAGCGCACAGGCCCGCTCCAGGCAATTTTCCAGCTCACGCACGTTGCCCGGCCAGTCATAGGCCAGAATGCGGTGCAGGGCCTCGTCGCTGAGGGTGCGCTCGATTCCGGTCGAGCGCGCCAGCCGCTCCAGGACGTGTCCCACCAGAAGCGGGATGTCCTGGCGGCGTTCGCGCAGCGGCGGAATCTTCAGGCTGACCACGTTGAGGCGGAAAAACAAGTCCTTGCGGAAGGTGCCCTGTTGCACCGCGGTCTCCAGGTCACGGTTGGTGGCCGCCAGGATGCGTACGTTGATGGGCAGGCGCTTGGTGCTGCCCACGGGACGGATTTCCTTTTCCTGCAAGGCACGCAGCAGCTTGGCCTGCAGGTCCACAGGCAGTTCGCCTATCTCGTCTAGAAAAACAGTGCCGCCGTCGGCGATGGCGAGCAGGCCCTCCTTGGCGCGGACCGCTCCCGTGAAGGCGCCGCGCACGTAGCCAAACAGCTCGCTCTCAATCAGCGTGGGCACCAGTGCCCCGCAATCCACGGGAATGAAGGGCTGGTCGCGATTGGGTCCGGAAAAATGGATGGCCCGCGCCACCAGTTCCTTGCCCGTGCCGCTCTCTCCCTGGATCAACACCGGGTGTGCGCTGGAGGCCACCTTGGCAATGATGCGAAACAGTTTCTCCATCTCCGGTGCCTGGCCGATCAGGCTGCCAAAGCCCTTGCGGCTGCGCACCTTTTCGCGCAGCAGGCGGTTTTCCGTCGCGACTTTCAGGTGACGCGCTACGCGCTCCAGCAGCAGCTTTAGCTCTTCGGCGTGGAAAGGCTTGGTCACGTAGTCGTACGCGCCCATCTTCATGGCCTCCACCGCCGATTGCACGGTGGCGTAGCCCGTGATGACGATCACCTCGGCCTCCGGGCGCTTCCGCTTGATCTCCTGCAGCACCTCCAGCCCGCTGGTTCCCGGCAGTTTCAGGTCCAGCACCACGACGTCGACGTTTTCCTTGTCCAGCGCCTTGTAGGCCGAGGTGGCGTTTTCCGCCAGAAAGGTCTGGTAGCCGAGCGGCTCAGCGACTTCCCGGCAACCCTCGCGGATTGCGGGCTCGTCGTCGACGATCAACAGGTTCAGCCAATCCATCGCCGTGCTCTCCGGCAGGTCAGGCAAACTAGTTACAGGCAGCATTGTATGTCCCTCTCCTTTCCCTTCGTGACGCGGATTCATTTCTGTACGGTTTCTGGAACATACTCCCGCCTAGGCGTCCAAAAGCTCCCTTAGCTTCCTATGCAACCCGGTCTCCTCGAAGGGCTTGGGGATGAAGGGTTGGCCGGCCAACTGCTCGAGCCGGGCCTCGTCGCTGTAACCCGAGACATACAGGACGCGCAAGCCCGGCCGCAGCCGCGTAGCGCGCTGGGCCAGATCGCGCCCACTCATGCCGGGCATGATCAGGTCGGTAATCATCAGGTCGATGGACCCATCGAACGCTTGCAACACGCGCAGGGCCTCGGCGCCGTGGCGCGCCTGCAGCACACGGTATCCCGTGCGCTCCAGCGTTTGCGCCAGCGAGCCGCGCACCGCCTCATCGTCCTCCACCAGCAGCAGGGTTTCCTGGGCAGACCCGCCAGCAACAACAGGGGAAGCCGGCGCGCGCCCTTGCGGCTCCTGGTCGTCCACGCGGGGCAGAGAGACGCGCACCGTGGTCCCCTTCCCGGGCTCACTCTCGACCTCGATTTCTCCTCCCGCCTGCTGCACCAGGCTCTGAACGCTGGCCAGTCCCAGCCCGGTTCCTTTGCCGCGTTCCTTGGTGGTGTAAAAGGGCTCGAAGGCTTTGGCCTTCATCTCCGCATCCATGCCGGCGCCGCCATCGGCCACCGTCAGGACCACCCAGGCTCCGCGCTTCCCAACGCGTCCAGCAGGCGTCGAGGCGATACCTTGGTTGGCCGTTTCCAGCAAGAGCCTGCCGCCACCGGGCATGGCGTCGCGGGCGTTGGCGGCCAGATTCAGAATCACTTGTTCCATCTGCGCCGGGTCGGCTATTACGTTTCCCAGATCGGCGGCACAGATGGTCTCCAGCTTGATGTCCTCTCCTACCAGCCGTTGCAGCATGCCGGCGATGCCGGCAATTACCGCGTTCAGGTTGAGCACCTGGGGCTGCGCGGTCTGCTGGCGCGTGTAGGCGAGCAACTGGTTGACCAAAGCCGCGCCGCGTTCGGCGGCCTTGCGAATCTCCCCTAGATTCTTGCGCAGGCGGCTGCCGCGCGCCACCTGGTGACCCATCAGGCCGGAGTACAGAAGCACCGCCGTCAGCAGGTTGTTGAAGTCGTGGGCCACGCCTGCCGCCAGCCGCCCCAGCACCTCCATCTTGCGCGACTGCTCCAGTTGCCGCTCCAGTTGCTTGCGCCGGGTGATGTCCTCCAGCACCGCCATCGTTCCTGTGACCGCCCCGGCTGCGTTCCGCATGGGGCCGGCGGAAAGGCTGAGGTCCAGCACTTTTCCCTCGCGCGTATTGCGGCGGACTTCGACCCCAATTATCTTGTTCCCCTCCAGCACCGTGTGACGCAAAAACTCAAACTGCGCGCCCTCTTTCTCGGGGATGACGGGAATGGGTTGCCCCAGCACTTCTTCTGCTTTCCACCCAAAGATGCGCTCTGCCGCAGGGTTCCAGACGCGCACCCGGCTCTCCAGATCGAGCGAAATGATGGCCAGCGGCGAAGCGTGCAGCACCGCCTCCAGCATTTGATTGATTTCCGCAACCTGTTGCTGGGCGGCGCGGCGCTCGGAAACGTCCCTCACCATGCTCACCAACAGCCGCTGGCCACCAATCTCGGCGAGGGAGACCGCGGCCTCCAAATCCACCCGGCGGCCGTCCTTGCGCAATCCCGCAAACGCAAAAGTCCGCGGCGCTGCCTTGCCCCGCAACAGCTGAGTGTGCATCTCCTCCAGGCGGGCGTGCTCCTGCTGCGGCAGCAACGCGGAGATGGGCCGACCCAACAGTTCTCCTGAACTGCCATAGCCGAACTGGCTGACCAGAGCCCGGTTGACATAAAGGATCTCTTGCTGGCTGGAAACCAAAATGCCGTCCCGAGAGGCATCGAAGATGGCGCGCAGGAGTCCGTTGCTGTGTCGCAAGGGCAGATCGGCGTTCTGGACCAGAACCATCAAACCCACGTCTGCAACCTCCGCGGTCGTGCCAGGTTTCTTCAGGAAAGCAAGCACCTCGCTGCCCGTTTTTGGATTCTCCGTAAGCTGTTGATACAAAATGATTTTCTAGTATTTTGCCGATATTGATCGGCGGTCCACTGGCTGCTTGTTTCCCGTAATGGAACGTGGTTCTTCAAGCTTCGAGCGAATAGGACCTCGTATCCATATTTGTTTCTAAGGAGTTGCGCTTCGGAACAAGATTCTCTTCCCTTCCCGTAATGGGAATTCACGTGAACGGCCACGCACCGTTTTGAACACACAAATCCAGATCGGGCGAACAGTCAGATTTGGAGGTGTTTCACCTGCAGGATGGAACAGCAGCCGAAATTGGCGGGCGTTGGTGGGAGTTATTGATTGGAACCGGAACCGGCCGCCACTTGAGCCTCAAGCCGACTCTCCGCCGCAGGGGCAATGATTCCATCGAAAGCGGTTAGCGCCAGCAGCCGCCCGTGGGAAACATTGAGGGCGCGCACCGCCCACAAAGGTTTGCCCATACGCTCCCAGGTGTTGCCTCCGTCGCTGCTCTCAAAAATGCCATCCGTCACCCCGGCGGTGGCCAGCAGCCGCCGGCTGGGAGCGTCATACAGGAAGGACGTGACGTTGAGCGCCGGCAAGCCGTGCAGCACGTGCTCCCAGGACTGCCCGCCATCCAGGCTGCGGAAGCCGCCTTCACGGGAAGCCAGCCATATTTCGCCCGCTGGACCGATCGCGACGCCGAAGATCCGCGTCAAATGCTCGGGCGGGCGGGTCGCCTTCCAGCTCGCCCCCTGGTCCTGGGAAAACAACAGGCGGTGGCGCGTAGCCGCAACGATGCGCGGTCCCTGTTGCCGCACCGCGATGAATTCGTCCGGTGCCAACTCTTTCACCCGCACCCAGGTCAGTCCCTCGTCCTGGCTGCGAAAGATGCCTTCGCTGGTCGCCGCGAACCAAAGGCCAGGCGCCAACTCCAATTGCAGAACGCGCGCCGTCATTTTGGTTCGCACAACACGGCTCCGGGATTTTCCAGGCAACTGGCGCCCCTTGCGCGCCGCAGGGAGTGGGGTTTCTTCCACCACGGTGCTGCGCTCTTTCCACTGCCGCGTGTTGGCTTCCAGATAAAGGATGCCGCGGTTAGTGCCCGCCACCAGCGCCCCGTTTCCCGCCTGTCCCAGGGCGAAGACGTCGCGTCCGTCCAGGCCGGAACTAAGCTGCACCCACTGGCCACCGGCGTCGTAGGAGGCCAGTACCCCGCCAAACTCTTTGTCATTGATCACCCCGGCATAGAGTGTGCCGAAGTGGGAGCGGTCCACCAGAACGGCCGCCACCTGGCGGTGGGAAAAACCGTGGTTGGCGGCGTGAAAGGTCTGGCCGCCATTCAGGCTCATGAGCACGCCGCTGCGGTCCGTGGCCAGAAGCACGCGCTCGGGATTGCGGGGATCGATCAGGATGTCGTTGACGATGTAGTTGGGCGCGGTCATGCGCTTCCAGGTGGCGCCGGCGTCCAGGGTCTTCCACAATCCTTCGGTGGTGCCGGCATAGACCACGTTGGAGTTCACAGGGTCCTGTTGCAGCACGCGCGTACGGCGCGCCGAGTACGGGATGCCCTGCACCTTGCGGAACTGTGCGCCGCCATTCTCGCTCTTGTAGATTCCGGAGCAGGCGCTGGCGTAGACCGTCGCCGGCCGGTTGCGGTCCACCACGATGGAAAAGACGTCGGAGTCATCGATGATGCCCTGGTTCATCTGCCCCCAGCTCAGGCCGCCGTCGCTGGTTTTCCAGGGAAGGTGGGAAGTGCCCACATAGAGGACGGAGGGGTCGATGGGGTCGATGGCGGCAGAGCGCAGGTTGCGGATTTCGGCGTGGTATTGCGGCGAAATGCGCTGCCAGGTGGAGCCGCCGTCACTGGTGCGAAACACGCCATCCGGCGTTCCCACCACCAAAACTCTTGGATCCGAGGGCGCCATCGCCATGGCGCGCGCCGCTCGTCCCCGCATGCCCTCCAGCACCTGCCAGCTGCGTCCGCCGTCCCGCGTGCGAAAGATGTCGCCGCCTTCCCGTTCCACGTCCCACGCCGAGACATACATGGTGCGTGGATCGCCGGGATCAATGAGGATGTTGTCCAGCACATAGGAATCGCTGGAGCCCAGGCGCGCCAAGCGCGTCCAATTGCCGCCGCCGTCGGTGGAAAGGTAGAGCTGCCCCGCGCTGGTGCCCAGGAAAATGCGGTCGGGACTATTGGGGTCGTATGCCAGGCTGCGAACGTCTCCACCCTCCGGTCCCAGGGATTTCCACTCCGACTCTGCCAGCAAACTGGCGTTCCACAGGCAGACCAGCGCCATCACGGCCAGCGCGCGATTCCGGTACCAGACCAACACCAGCCCGATCCTCCTTTCTGGATTCCGCCCCCAGGGACAGGGTGAAGCCGCCGGGGCCAATGGGTAGAGTGCCAGACCAGGGCATCCAGCACAAGGTTACCGGAGTCCAGAAAGACAATGGCCGGTCGGGCAAGAGCCCGGCCAGCCACGGTTGGCCAAGATTGTTTGCGCCCTTCCGCCTTCCGGGACGGCACGGCACCGTCCCGGAAGGCGGGCGGAGCGTTAGAAGGTTGCTCCCGGAGGAACGATCCAGATTTCCGTCCGTTTCCCGCCATCGGTTCCAGCGCGGGTCTCGATGCGGCTGGGATCAATCCCTTTCTCCTTGGCAAGGTACGCCTTGGCGTTATCGGCTCGCCTCTTGGCGGACCGGGCCGCATTGCGTTCGTCGGCGTCGGCCTGTCCAACCAGCACGGCACGGGCATCAGCGTCGCGCTGCAGGCGCAGGGCCACGTCATCCAGAATGGCCTTGCAGGCGTTGTCCACACGTACCGGCTGAGACCTGCTGGTAAAGGCGCATTCGTTCATACGCTCGGCCTGAGGCGCCGGAGGCGGCACTTCCACGTTGACCGTGGTACGGGTGGAATCCGACAGCCCGCGGTCGTCCGTGCACGTGGTGCTCACTGTGATCGGACCAGCCTGGGCTCCGGCCGTATCCAACTGCACGCGGTTGCCGGTACCGGAGATGCGCCCGCCCGTAGCGCTCCAGGAATAGCCGAGTGAGCGGTTGTCCGGGTTGGTGCAGGAACAGGTAATGGTGGAGGCGTCGCCCGACTGGACGGTCGCCGGATTGGCCGAGCAGGTGATGACGGGCGGCCGCTTCGGAGGCTCCTTCACCGAGAAGGACGCCGAGCACTCCGCATTAGCCTTGCGGTTGTCGGAGACGCGCGCGGTTACCGTGTAGCTGCCCGGAGCCAGACCGTTGGTATCCACGGTCACGGCGCTGTCCGTGCCTTCCACCTTGCCACCGGTTGCGCTCCAGGTGTAGCTCAAGGTGCGGCCCTTGGGGAAGTTGGCGGCGCTGGCGGTGACGCGCACCGGTTCGCCGGCCATGACTTCGCTTGGCTCCGCGGAACAGGAAGCGCTCGGCGGAATTGGTTCTTCCATTCCCAGCAGGAAGACCAGGCCGGTTCGTACTCGCGCACCGCCCTGGTTAAGGGTGCCCAGCACCGGGACGAAGTTGTGGTGCGCCCAAACATAGTCACCTTCAATCAAGCGCAGGCTGATGCTGCGATGAACGTTCAAGTCCAGCCCGCCGCCGGCGATAATCCCAATGCCATCGTCGGTTCCCAAGCCGGCCGGCGCGAGCCGGTGCCAGCCCAGCAAGGTGTGAATGAACGGAGTTATCTTGGAATCATTGCGGAAGGACACTCTTGGGCCCACCATGATGGTGGCAACGTTGGCGTTCTCCCCGTAATGTCCGCCAAAGTCAAACGACAAGCCCCAATACTTGTCCACGTTGTAGGTGATGGTCGAGCCCCATCCGCGCGGCATTTCACTGAGCGTCACGCCGGCTAGGTTGCCGCCCGGATCCATCCAGGAGTACCCGGCAAAGATGTCGAATTTGGGAACTTCATCGTCCTGTGCCATTGCCGGAATGGCCGTGATTGCCAGAACCAAAGTTGCTGCCAGCACCGCGAGTGCGGCACGCCGAAATAAACCTAGTGTGCGAGCTTCCATGTAAGCATCCTCCGGAACTTCAATCAGTACAGTATGGTAATGAAAATCTTGATTCAGAGCAGCTCTCGAAAACACACGGCTGACACGCAGGCTGCTCCACCGCGACTTTTGATTGTACAGCAAGGCATTACCGGTGCAAAGCATTGCAACGCTTCATTTTTCAACGCATCGCTCTGGGGCATTCCGTCTGCCTTGTACACACCGCCGCGGACATCTGAAACTCCCCAATGCGGCAGCCTTTATCAGAACGGCTGGCGTCTATTGTCCTTTGGCGCGGGCGGCGTTGACTTTGGCCAGCAGATCCTGCGCCAGTTGCCGCGCCGGACCATTGACGTTCACGGCGCGCATCAGC
>CAYRII010000087.1:0-9956 GCA_964424245.1 uncultured Terriglobales bacterium
AAGCCCAGTGTTTATGCGGCGCTGGAACGGCACGGCTGAAGCCGTGCCCCTCCGAGAGCTGTTTTTGAAACCAGTTCTAGCCACCCGCAGTTCCAATTACATTGTCCCTTCGTCCGCCGAAGGTCCATAGATGGAAGGCACCGGCACGTCATTCAGCCGCAGGTAGACGCCGAGCTGGGCGCGGTGATGAATGATGTGATTCAAAACAAAGCTGCGCAGCACGCCAATCCGCGGCATGGTCAGGACGGTTTTTCCCGCATGCAGCAGCGTCCAGGGTTTGACCAGCTTCTCGTCGCTGGCAGCGGAGATGGCGGAGCGCGCCGCAGCGACGTTCTGATCGAACAGGTCGAGAACCTCCCGCACCGACTTGGCCTGTTCCGGCGGCTTCATGGGTACGCCGCCGGGCGCAAGATCCACGGAGTCCTGCTCGATGGACATCACGCCCCACTTGGGAATGTTGGAGAGGTGAGTGGCCAGCCCGCCCATGGTCATGGACTTTTTGTGCGGCCTCCAATCAAACCCGGCCTCGGGGACCCGCTCCAGGGTCTTGCGGGTGTTGGCCATTTCGTGATCAAACTCGGGCAGCAACGCATCCTTGATTGCCATGGGAACCTCCGGGAGACTGATTGTATTCAAATCCCGGGTGCATTCCCCTTCTTCTCAACTTTTCGGTCGGAAACCGGCTCCACCACGCGGTGGTATTGGCGCAGGGCAGGATGATCCAGCCTGGAGACGCCTCCACGCGGCCAGCGCACTTCTACGCTTTCTACGTTTTCCGCACTGCCCAGACCCACCAGGATGCGCGGGTCGTGCGCCGAGCAATAGCTGGCGCCCCCGACGAGCTCCCGGATGTATTCACGCCCGCCGGCCACTACCGTGACAACGGCGCCCACGGGAATGCGGGTGGAAACGCGGCCCTCCAGCTCGAAGCCAATCCAGGCATTGCGGTTGCCGCCGTCGTTGCGCAGCAGCAGCGGCGGCCCCGCGTTCTGCACCAGCAGGAAATCCGGGTCGCCGTCGTTATCGATGTCACCCATGGCCAGGCCGCGGCCGTTGTAACGGATGGAAAACGGCTGCCCGTGCTTTTCGCCCACATCTTCAAACCGCCCGCCGTTGTTCTGCAGCAGAAAAGGCCGCTCCAGGGCTGTGGTGGCGTCGCGGAACATCTCAATGTTGTCCAGGGGATGCCCGTTGGCGATGATCAGGTCCAGATCGCCATCGTTGTCGAAATCGGCAAAGCGCGTACCAAAGCCGGAGAAAGGCACTGCGACCGCCACCAGGTTGGCGCGCGCCGTGGCGTCGCTGAAGGTTTCGTCGCCGTTATTGAGGAAGTAATTGTTGGGCTCGGAATCGATGTTGGTGACGAACAAGTCGGGAAGGCCGCCCTGGTTGACGTCGGCGGCGTCCACGCCCATGCCGGACTCAGGCTTGCCGGTGCTGCCATAGGCCACTTCCGCCAGCAACCCCACCTCGGAAAAAGTCCCGTCGCCATGGTTGCGAAACAGGAAGTTGCGCACGGCGTCATTGGCCACATACAGGTCCAGCCAGCCGTCCCGGTTGAAGTCAAACGCCACCACACCCAGGCCTTTCCCCGGCTCGGCCACGCCGGCGGACTTAGTCACATCCGTAAACGTACCGTCCCCGTTGTTATGAAACAGAAGGTTGGAGATGCCGCGAAACTGGTCCGGATGGCAGTAGGAGCGCATTCCCGGACGGCGCTCGCCGCAGAAGAGGCTGGGGTCGTAGTCCCATTCCAAATAGCGGCTGACAAACAGATCCTCGAAGCCGTCGCGGTCATAGTCAAAAAAAACGGCGCTGGCACTCCAGCCACCCGCGGCAACGCCGGCCTTCGCGGTTACGTCGCGGAAGGTGCCATCCCCGTTGTTGCGGTAGAGAACGTTCGCTCCCGCGTTGGTCACATAGAGGTCCGGATTGCCGTCGTTGTCAAAGTCACCCACGGCCACACCCATGCCGTAGCCGGGCAAGCCGACACCGGCTTCGCGGGTGACGTCGGTAAAAGTGCCGTCGGCATTCTGGCGGTAGAGGGCGTTTCCGGACGAGGTGCATTGCACGGAGAGCTTGTGGCAGCCGCTATTCACCAGATAAATGTCCAGGCGGCCGTCGCGGTTGTAGTCCAGGAAGGCGGCGCCGCCGCCCATGGTTTCAATCAGGTACTTCTCTGGAGTGGCGCCGTTGGTGTGCGTCCAGGTAATTCCGGCCTGGCGCGTGATATCGGTAAAGGCCACCGCAGGCGCGGGGGAGGGTTCCGGAGAAGACTGCGCGCCGGACGGAGCGGCCTGCAAAAGAACGAGGCAACAGAAAGCGGCGAGAGCGGCTGCGCGCGCAGAATTCATGGCTGAGCGACACCCAGGTGGCGCGGTAGAGCGATCGTGCAATCGATGGCAACCTTCACCGCGACTTCCCCGACTCGGACGCTAAACCCTTGCCTTCGACCACGGTCAGGATCCGGTCCACGCCGGATACTGCCACGGTCTCTTTTTTCCCGCTGGGCCAGTGAATTTCCAGCTTTTCGACCTCTGCAGACGAGCCCAGACCGAAGTGCAGGCGGAAATCCGAGCTGGAAGAATAGCTGCCGCCGCTGAACAGGTCGGCGCGCTGCCGCACTCCTCCCGCTGTGAGGTAGACGGTGGCGCCGACGGCGTCGCGCGGGCTTCCGGGTCCGCCCACCAGCCGCAGCGTAAGCCAGTGATGTTTCGACGAGGACACATTGCGCAGCACAGTGGGTGCAGCGTCGATGTTGTTGACCACCACATCCACGCGGCCGTCGTTGTCCAGGTCTCCGAAGGCCACGCCGCGCGCTGATGTCACCACGGCGAGTCCGCTGCCGGTAGCCGGGGGCACCAGTTGAAACCGCTTGCCATCCGGGTTGCGGAAGAGCAGTGCCCGCTGCGCCCAGGTGGTGCCCCAGTCCTGCTTGTCCACCCCGGTATAGACGTGCCCGTTGGCAACAAAGAGGTCGGGGAAACCGTCGTTGTCATAATCCAGAAAGCCCGTCCCCCAGCCCAGAAAGGGGATGGTGGCTTCGCCCAGCCCGACCTGAAAGGTAAGGTCGGTGAAGTTGCCGTCGCCCTCGCCCCGGTAAAACGTGTTGTAGTCATCGGAGAAGTTGGTGACGTAGAGATCGACGTGGCCGTCGTGGTTATAATCCGCGATGGCCAGCCCCATGGAGGCCTGTTCGCGCCCGTTCTCATTGAGCGCAAAGCCGGAAGGATAGCTGATGTCTTCGAAAGTGCCGTCGCCGCGGTTGCGGTACAAATAGTTGGGAACCGAGTCGTTGGCGACCAGAAGGTCCACGCGGCCGTCGTCGTCCACATCCACAAACGCCGAGGCGAAACCGTAATAGCCCGGGGGATCGGAGACTCCTGCTTTCTCGGCGACCTCCGTGAAGGTGCCATCGCCGTTGTTGTGAAACAGGTAGTCGCGTTCTCCCTTCAACCCGCGGGGGCCGCACATCACCGCTTGCCCGCGAAACTGGCAGAAGTTGCCCGCCACGCTGGCATCCCCCACGGCCGGCGGATGGTCGACATCGAACGCCAGATAGCCCGCCACGAACAGGTCCAGACGCCCATCGCCATCAAAATCGCCGAAGGTGGGGGCGGCGCTCCAGCCTCCCAGGGTCACGCCCGCTTTTTCCGCCACGTCCGCAAATGTGCCGTCGCCATTGTTGCGATACAGCCGATTCTTCCCGTAGTTGGCCACGTAGAGGTCGGGCCAGCCATCATTGTCAAAATCGCCGACGGCCACGCCAAAACCCCAACGCTGGTTGGCTACGCCGGCCTTGGCGGTGACGTCAGCAAACGTGCCATCGTGATTGTTGCGGAACAGGGCCGCGCTCGGAGCTTTTTCCTTGCCGCGATATGCTTCGTAGGTGGAGCCGTTGAGCAAGTACACATCCAGCCACCCGTCGTTGTCGAAGTCGAGCAGCGCCAGCCCCGAGCCCGGGGCTTCGAGGATGTACTTCTTCTCCGGCGTTCCCGAACGATGCCGAAAAGAGGCCAGCCCGGACTCGCGCGTAACGTCGGCAAACACCACCGGGGCTCCATCCACGAACCCCCCGGCGGTGATGGGACGCGAGAGCGCGTCGCGCACCGGGGCGTAAGCGCCTCCGGTGGAGACGCCGGAAGGCTGCTGCTGCGGAGGCGCGGATGGCAACTGCGGCTCTGCCTGCGCTTGCGGCGCGCGCTGTGATTGCGCCGCGGCTCCCGGCGGCGCAACCAGGAGGCACGGCAGAAGGAGGAAGAGGACGGGTTTGTGGATCGTCATTGTTCTCTATGTTCCGCAGCTCAGAATGGTAGTTTACGCGACCTGGGGCCGGAAAACATGCGGCGCACGCTCCATCACTTGGAGCCCATCGGGGCGTGCCTGGTTGTACTAGGGGAACCAATTCGAGTAAACAGGAAGCTGGAAGGTGGTTCCTGCGCCTGTACGGGAGCGTCGGCGCAGGAGGCGAGGATGGGGCGGCCGGGGATTATCGGAAATGAAGAAAATCGTTTTTGCTTGCGTTCATAACGCCGGCCGCTCGCAGATGGCGGCGGCCTTTTTCAACGCGCGGGCGGACCCCGCGAAGGCCCGCGGCGTCTCGGCCGGGACCGACCCCGCCGAGCGGATCCATGCGGAAGTGGTGGGCGCGATGCTCGAGGCGGGCCTCGACCTTTCCCAAGCCAGGCCGCAGAAGCTGACGCTCGAGCTGGCATCGGATGCCGACCTGCTGGTGACCATGGGATGCGGCGAGAGTTGCCCCTTCATTCCGGGCTTGCGCGTGGAAGACTGGGCGCTGGAAGATCCCAAGGGCAAACCCATCGAACATGTACGCAGCATTCGCGATCAGATCCGGGCGCTCGTCCTGGGCCTGATTGAACGCGAAAACCTGGGAAGAAACGACTCGGACTGACCTTGTTACGGCGGGCAAAAGAAGGCGTATGATTCCCGGGCCGGATCAAGGAGGTACCCATGAACCGGACCTTCCATCGTTGGACCGCAATCGCGTTGGCCTGCGTCGGTGCATCTCTGGTGGCAATCTGTCTCCCAACCGTCGTGCCCGCGCTGCACGGAGCCGTCCCCGCCGCTGAGGTTTCCTTTGCAGTGGCGAAACAAGACCTGGAAGCCCACTGGAAGAAGAGTTACCCCACAGAAACCATCCTGGAAATCAGTTCGGGAGGAGCGGGCATCTCCAGCGAGAAGATCATCAATCTGAAAAAAGTGCCCTACTACTCCGTGCCCGCCAAGGTGAGGGTCAAGCGCGCGGACGGGAGTGTGGCCAGTTTTTCAGTTTCCGTCATCTACAAGAAACCGGCTGCGCGGTGGATTTTCGAGGATGTCGCCACCGGCAACGTGCAGCAGGAGAAAGCGTCCGGCCAGGATGCGCCTCCGTTTGCCGAGGCCGAGGCGATGATTACCCAGGGCTGGATGGGAAAGTTTTCCCAGGAAGGCGATACCGATATCAAGATCCTCAAGGTCCACCCCAATCCGTCTTTCAAGGCCTACGGACAGAGGTTCTGGTACCGCTATCGCATCGACCTGGAATACACCTCCGGCAACGCGCATTACACGTGCCAGGGCCAGGAAGTAGATTTGGTCAAGGAAAACGCTGGCGCGCCGTGGGTGTTCAAGGCGCTTAAGAATACCGGCGTTTGCCAGGGGCGAAACCTCCGATAAAGCATTGGGTAACTCGTTCTGGAACGGCGACACAGCCCAACCTGGGCTGCCAGCGTTATTTTTCCGCCCGCATCGTGTCTTCCTCAGGCCCTGTCACCAGCGGCTGTGACCGTGGTCACTGCTCCGGCGCCGCCACGGGACTCTAATACAAGCACATTCAACACGAAGATCCGGGCTGCCGGTACCCAGCAATGGAGATGCCTGCCGCCCGGATGCAGGTGACTTTCATGCCCGAAACCTTACAGGCGATTGATTGCATGTACTACGTGGCCACGCCCGAGTTCATGGAGAAGTGGAATCGCGCCAAGCAGGGCGAGCTGGTGTGCCGCATGGAACGCGCCATCGGCGGGCTGCCGCAATTCCAGACCATGGAGCACATGCTGGAGAAGATGGACGAGGCGGGCGTGGAAAAAGTGTTCATTACGCAGTGCAAGATGTGGTCGTACTGGAACCAGTGGATGTACATGGACACCCGCCTGGAAGAGGTCCTGCAATACACCGAGCGCTACCCGCAGCGCTTTGTGGGGCTGGCCGGCTACAACCCGCTGCGCATCCGCGAGAGCCTCAAGGAAATCGAAACGGCGGTGACGCGGCACGGCTTCCGCGGCGTGTATGTGCACATCTACGGCTTTGACATGCCCCTGCATGACCGCAGGATGTATCCGCTGTACGCCAAGTGCGTGGAGCTGGACGTGCCCGTTTCCATGCAGGTGGGACACGTGCTGGAGGCCATGCCCAGCGAAGGCGGCCGGCCCATCTACCTGGACCGCATCGCCTGCGACTTTCCCCAGTTGCGCATGCTGGGCGCGCACACCGGATGGCCGTGGGTCGAGGAGCTGCTCTCGGTCTGCTACAAGTGGGAGAACGTTTGGTTCGGCATCGACGCGTGGCTGCCCAAGTACCTCTCGCCGCAGATCGTGCAGTTCATCAACAGCCGACTGGGCCGCGACCGCTGCCTGTGGGGCACCAACGGGCTGTCGTGGCAGGAAAGCCTGCGGCAACTCGACGAGATTGGATTGAAAGCGGAGGTCAAACGCAAGCTGGTGCGTGAAAACGCCATTGAACTCTTCCGGCTGGACCGGGAGCCGGCGCCTGAGGCCGGCAAGAAACCGGAAGAGCCCGCGCTGGCCCGGAGATGAGCATCCAGGATGACCACGCCATGAACAACGGAGCCGACTTTTCCGGCAAGACAGTTCTCATAACCGGAGGCGCGCGGGGCATCGGGCGCGCCATCGCGCGGGCCTTTGTCCACGCCGGCGCCGAGGTCGCGCTTGCCGACTGCCTCCTCGACCAGGCCGAGGTTACCGCGGACGAACTGCGTCGTGAGAGCGGCGGCCGGGCTCAAGCCTTCGCTGCCGACGTCACCGACCTGGACCAAGTCATGCAGCTGCGCAATGACGTGCTGCGTACCTTCGGCCAGATTGACGTGCTGGTCAACAACGCAGGCTGGGACCGCCTGGCTCCTTTTCTCAAGACCACTCCCGAGCTTTGGGACCGCGTTCTGGCCATCAACTTTCGCGGAGTGATCCACACCTGTTACGCCGTGCTGCCGCACATGGTGGAGCGCAAGCAGGGCGCGATCGTGAACCTCAGCTCGGACTCGGCGCGCGTCGGTTCCCTGGGCGAGGCCGTGTATGCGGGCTCCAAGGCCGCCATCATCGCCTTCTCCAAGACGCTGGCCCGCGAGCACGCGCGCGACAACATCCGCGTCAACGTGGTCTGTCCCGGGCTGGTGGACACGCCCCTGCTCGAGGAGATGCAGCGCGAGGAGTTTCCCCGCAAAGTGCTGGCGGCGGTGACCGGCGCCATCCCGCTCAAGCGCCTGGGAAAGCCTGAAGAGATCGCTCCCACCGTCGTGTTTCTGGCTTCCGGCGCCGCCGGCTACGTCACCGGGCAGGTGATCAGCGTGAATGGCGGATTGACCATGGCAGGGTGATGCGGGAGCGTTTTTTTGGAGTTCGCTATGGAACGAACGTTCGCTAGATGCGAGCAGCTTCTCACCGACCCTGACCTGGGCGAGGTGCAGCGCTGGAAGCAGGCCCACCCGGGCTCCCGCGCCGTCGCCTACTTCCCGGTTTACGCGCCGGTGGAAATCATCCATGCGGCGGGCATGCTGCCCGTGGGGCTGGCGGGCGCCGGCGATCGTCTTGACCTGCAGCATGCTGACGCGCGCTTCGGCTCCTTCATCTGCTCCATCGTCAAGACCACCATGGAGATGGGGATGACCAACCGCCTGCAGCCGCTGGACGGATTTCTCTTCTCTTCCATCTGCGACTCGGCCCGCAACCTCTGCTTTGTCATGAAGCGCAACTTCCCGCACCTGTACGTGGACTTCCTGCACCTGCCGCATAACCCCAGCACGCCGGCCAGCGTGGAGTTTCTGGCGCAAGAGTACGCGAGGCTGGTTGAGAACCTGGAGCAACTGGGCGGAGCGCCCGTGACCGAGGAGGCCCTGTGGCGGGCCATCGGCGCCTACAACCGCAATCGCGCCCTGGTGCGCCAGCTGCGCTCCCTGCGCTCCTCCAGCCCTCATCTGGTGGCCGCGTGGGAGTCGTACCTTCTGCTGCGCGCGGGGTACTTTCTGCCCGTTGAGGAGCACACGGCGATGCTCGAGGAGGCGCTGGCCCGGCTGCCCTCCCGTCCCGCCAGGCGCCGCGACTCCTTGCGCGTGGTGGTGGAGGGCGCCTTCTGCGAGCAGCCCCCGCTGGACCTCATCAAACTGATCGAAGCCGCGGGCTGCTACGTGGTGGAGGACGACTTCGCCCTGGGACGCGACTGGTTTCAGGACGATGTTGCGCTTGACGGCCACCCGTTGCGCGCGCTCGCCTCCGCGTATGTGCACGGAGCGCGCTACTCCTCGGTGCGCCATGATTTCCGCCGGCCGCGCTGGGAGGAACTGGCTGGAAAAGTCCGCCACGCGCGGGCCGACGCCGTGGTGTTTCTAATTGCCAAGTTCTGCGAGCCCGCCTACTTCGACTATGTCCTGTTCAAGCAGAAGCTCGAACAGATGGGCATTCCCCATCTTCTGCTGGAGTTTGAAGAAAAGATGTTCACCTTCGAGCGCCTGCGCACCGAAGTGGAAACGTTTGTGGAGTCGCTGGTATTCGACTAAGGAGACGCACGGACAGAAAGAGCTACGACACATGAGCCAGTCACAACCGACAGACTACCGAGGCAGCATCCACCAGAGGCAGAAAGACCTCATGCTGAAGTGGTACGAGCGCCTGGATGGCTCGGCGCAAACGGGCGAGCCCGCTGCTGTTTCCCTGATGATTTCGGGCAACTGCATCGAGCTGCTTGAGGCCTTCGACGCCGTGCCGCTCTATCCGGAGATCAACGCCCTGCAGTTGGCCATTCGCCATCAGTCGCTGGAGCCCATCCTGGCGGCCGAAGACGCGGGCTACGCCGCCGACAACTGCGCCTATGTGAAGGCCGACATCGGCTGCTACCTCAAGGGCATCACTCCCACGGGCGGACGCCTGCCCACACCCGGCCTGGTGCTCTGCAACTTCGTGGGCTGCAACACCTACATCAAGTGGTTCGAGCATGTCGCGGTGCTGACCAACGCTCCCCTGTTCGTGCTGGATGTCCCCTTCTTGCGCACCGACGAGCCCGGACCGGCCGACGTGGAGTACGTGGTCCGCCAGCAGCACGAACTGGTGGCTGTGCTGGAAGGCGTCACCCGGCGCAAGTTTGATCTGGAACGTTTTCGCCGCGCGGTGGAGTGTTCGCGCCGCGTGGAAGAGCTGTGGTCGGACATCAAGCACCTGGCGCGCCGCTCGCCCTCGCCCTTCGATGCCTACTTCGACGCCATCACCCTGATGGGCCCGCTCTACGTCTACCGCGCTTCGCCCGAGGGGGTGGAGTTTTTCGAGGCCGCCCGGAGCCAGTTGCTGGAAAAGGCGGACCGCGGCGAGGGTGTGTACGATCAGGAAAAATTCCGCCTGGTGTTCGAAGGTCCGCCGCCCTATCCGTACTTCCGGGCTTTCCGCGACATGTTTGCCCGCTGGAAGGCGTGCGCCGTGGCCTCCACCTACTCCACCGTGGGCGGTTTGTGGGAATTCGGGGCGCGCCACGACCCGGACCATCCCTTTGAATCCGTCGCCCGGCACATGCTGGCACACAACGTCACCAACCGCAATTTTCTGCAGCGCTATGACCAGATTGCGCGCTACGTGGAAGAGTGGAACGCGGATGGCGTCATCATCCACTTCGTCAAGAGTTGCCGGCTGTTCTCCGCCGGGCAGGGGGACATGCGCGAATACCTGACCCGGACCCTT
>CAYRII010000088.1:0-9752 GCA_964424245.1 uncultured Terriglobales bacterium
ATTCAATGTCCCGCTCCTCCCATAACGCCAGGCCTCAGGGCGAACGCGCGGAAGCCTGCTTTCTGCGCAAGGCCATCGAGCAGGGCCTCGCCGTCTCCAAGCCCTGGGGAGAGTGCGTGCCCTATGACTTCATCGTCGAGGCTGCCGGCCGCCTCCGCCGCATCCAGGTCAAGTCCGTCTCCAAGCCCTTGGGCCGCGCCTATCACGTCGCCGCCGGCGCCAGCGCCGGCAGCCGCAGCAAGCGCCCCTACACTCCGGACGAGATCGATTTCCTCGTCGTCTACCTCATCCCCGAGGACTCGTGGTACGTCATCCCCGTCGCCGCGCTCAACGGCTGCGTCAGCTTCTGGCTCCGCCCCCTGCGCTCGCGCCGCCGCGCCCTTGCCCGCAATCCCCGCCGCCCTCTCCGCCCCGACCGCTTCGAGCGCTTCCGCGAAGCCTGGCACCTGCTCTTCCACGATGGCTGAACACTCTCCCCGCCTGCCTCCTGCCCTCAATCCTTGTCATTCCGAGCGCAGCGAGGAATCTGCTTCTCCCTGCCGCCTGCTTCCTGCCACCTGCTTCCTGTGTGGTTGTCATTCCGAGCGCAGCGAGGGATCTCGGTGTCCCTTCTCAGAACACTCAAGGCTGAGAGTTGTGCACGGGCACTCGCTCGCCAAGACGTGGCGCGCGCGATAGTTCTGGTCGCAGTTGACATTGCATCTCAAGAAATGTATACTTTTTGCCGGCAAGAAGTGTGTTCCGAAAGGCCCCGATTCCCGGGGCCTTTTTCTTTTCCCAAAAAATCTACGCACGAGAAGGAGCTTGAACATGCTGGAAAACACATGTGCGCGGGAATACTTGACGGCTGTGTTTCAGGCCGAAGGAAAGAATCTGGACGACTTGAACGAACTGATTTCCAGGGTTGCACAAGAGGACATGGAAGACCCGCTGCTCGAGATCCGATTCCTTCGTCACAGCGGAGCCACGGTGCAGTGTCTCAACCTGGCACGTGCTGTACTGGCACTATGCTGCGAGGACTCTCCGCTGCCCCTGGTGGCGGACTTGATTGAGACCATCGAGGAGTGTGATGCCAAACTGCTTGCGTTTCGAGAGGAATTGCCAAGGTTGCGCGACGCACTGCATCAGGACCCTGAAAACGGCCCCAACCTTGCGCGCATCGGAGTGGTCCTGTTCGCGCTCGACGACCGCGAGAACGCATTGAGCGCCTTCACCGCAGCCCTGGAACGGCGGGCTACGCTTTGCATTCACTGGGAGCGGGATTGCCTCAACAACATCGGGTGGGATCACTACCAGCGCGGCGAATATGAGCAGGCCCTGGGCTGGTTTCAACATGCCTGCCGGCTGAACCTGCCGGAAACCGGAAACCTCTTCGAAGTCCCGGCGGAAGGTAGCGCCGAGCCCCCGTACAGGCTCGCTCTCGAGAATGTACTCCTGACGCTTGCCAGGATGGGCCGCCTGGGTGACGCGACCGCAAGGCTTCAGGAGTACCATTCCCACTTCGGCCGCTTGCCCGATTATGAAGCTCGCGCCTTGGAGAAGCTGGGTTTGCAGCCCGATGTCATCTACATGCGAACACGCATTGGGAATCGCGCCAACGGGTGGGAGGACTCGTAGGGCGCCACGGGCTCATACTGACCGAGCAAAGCTAACTGAGACGGAGAACTGCACCAGCTCAATAGCAGGTGCGCGGCGGCTGTCGTCGCGCACTTTACGGATTAGCTTTTGTGCACCACCGTGAACGAGAATTCCCCTAATGCGACGTCCCACCCGCAATCCCGTGCGTAGCTTCTTCGCATTACGCATATAACCCCGAAGTTGCTTGATATGTTGAATCGAAGGCTCACCCTGTTTGCACTCTACAACTACAATTCGACCTTTACGATCTAATAGAAGCACATCGAGGCGACTCCGATCTGCAAAGACCAGTTCTCTTACATCAGGAGAGGGGTATGGACGCAGTCCATCTTCTAGGAGATGTGGATAGGCGCTGATGTATTCAGACATTGCTCGCTCTTGGTTAAAACCCGGAACCAAGCGTTTCCAGTTGTTTTCGTCCCTGACGGCCCGCTCAATTCGCAGAAAGTCGGCTTTCGGTACTTCGCTTATCGTCGGTCTCCAGATGCCTGGGTTCATGCGCGACTTACGAGGCAGCTCGATCACGAACTCCGGGGCAAGTGGCCCTGTTAGAAGGTCCCATCGAACCTCGATTCGGCGCCCCATATCACCCAAATCGCCCCTCTTCTGAGGTGGAACAGTTGGACTCCATTCTTTGTCCTCAATTGCAAGGCTGTGTACAGTTCCGATGCGACCAATACGATTACCCTTCAGTTGCACGACAACTCGGTCTCCAGGACGAACCTGTTGAGCTTCTTCCGAGCGCCAGCCCAGCCGCGATTCTCGGTAGGCCCCCGCAGGGAGTATTGAGGCCAACCTATTGCCACGACTTGTTCTCTGAACCATGTCTGCCACAGTCCCGGAAACTTATTTTCCATGCAATTAATCTTCCAGTAACTCATATGACCTCGCTGAGTGAGTGCTTGATCGTGCAGGATAACCCCCTCCAATTTCCGCACTCGGGATAATACGACACCGTTTGGCTTGGACCCACCACGATTGAAGCGAAGATCCCATCATCCGCGTTGATGGGCGTGACCCCGTTAATCAACTCCTTCGTGGCTCGGCGGGCTTGCGGATCTTGCTACCATGGGCGCATGGCAGCCCGGATCGCCGGGGCCTTTGCCGCGCTGGCGGGCCGGCAGGTGGAAGGGTAGCAGATTGTCCTTTCGCGCGCCCAGCGGTGTTATTTCGGTGCTTCGGGATCTGGCGGAGGCCTATCTTCCAGGGGACCGCCCGGCGCGGCGTCGGCCGGTGGCCCAAACTCGGCCAGGCTGCGCAGCAGGGTGCGCTCTTCGTCGGAGAACATTGTCCGGAAGCGCTCCGAGTCCAGCACCCGCTGCCGCTCCTCGGGAGGCATCTGGCGCAGGTGGCGGAAGGCGCGCACGATTTGCTGGCGGCGCTCCGGCGGCAACTCCCGCAGACGCGCGTAGGCCTGCCGCGCCCGCTGCTGCTGCTCCGGCGTCAGGTGGCCGAAGCGCTGCATGCGCTCCAGAATCCGCTGCCGCTCCTCCGCGGGAAGCTGGTTAAACTGCGCCAGCCGCTGCCGCAGCCTCTCCTGCGCCTCCGGCGGCAGGTTCTGGAACTGCTGATCGTTTTCCAGGGCCCGCTGCTGCTCCTCGGGCGAGAGGTTGCTGTAACGCCGCAGCCACGCGCCGTCGTGCCGCCCTATGCCGCCCTGGCCGCGCCGTCCCTGGTGCTTGCCGAACTTGCGCCGCTGTCCCTTGGACTGCAAATCGCTCTGCCCCGGAGCCTGGTTCCCCTCGCCGGACTTCTCCGCCGGAGGCGCCGCGCGCTCCTGGGCCCACGCCGGGGCCAGCAAAGCACCGGCCAGCAGCAACACGAAAATGCTCTTCCCGTTCATGACTTCTTACGGAGTCTCCTCTGCGTTGCCGTCTTCCACCAGCTCGTCCAGCAGGTCGAACTCGGCGTAAAGCTCCTGGTTGCGCTCCAGGTTCTGCAAGTCGGCCACCGCCGAGCCCGTCTGCACCACCGCGGGCGTCGCGCCCTGGCGCGCCACCACCGGCGCCTCTTCCGGCGGCCTGCCGCCCTGGAACATCCACACCGCGGCCACCAGCAGCAGCGCCAAAACCGCGCCCAGCGCCGGACGCCGCAGCCGCTCCAGCCATCCGCCCGCGCCGGACTCCGGTTCTTCCCGCAGGCGGGCGCGCAAGCGGCTGTCGAAATACTGTGACGGCTCGGGCGCCTGCCACTCGTCGAGCACCGCCATGGTGCGCAGCATCGCTTCCAGCTCCGCGGCGCACGCCGCGCACGCGCGGCGATGCTCTCCATGTTCCGCCGGCAGCGCCAGACGGATGGACGCAGCCTGCGCCAGCTCCGGCAAATCTTCGCGAAATCGCTTGCAGTTCATGACCACCCCTACACAAACTCTTTCAGACTTTGGCGCAGCGCTTCGTAGGCGCGGAAGAGCAGCGACTTGGTCGCCGAATCGCTCAGTTCGAGCACTTCGCCGATCTGCCGGTAGTCCAGCCCCTGGTACTTGTGCAGGAGCACCGCCAGGCGCTGGCGCTCGGGCAGCGCGTCCACCTTGCGGCGGATGGCCTGCATGCGCTCGCGGCGCATCAGTTCCTGCTCCGCCGTGAGCGCGGCGTCGGCCACGTCGGGCAGCGCCCCGGTTGCGGCGTCGGGCTCGCTCAGGCTCGAGGTCGCCTGCACGCGCTGCGCGCGCGCGTCGCGCGCATGGTTCACCGCCAGGTTGGTGGCAATGCGGTACAGCCACGTGGTAAAGCGCGCATCCGCGCGGTACGTTTTGCGCGACCGGTACACGCGCAGGAAAACTTCCTGCGCCAGCTCTTCCGCCACGGCGCGGTTGCGCGCCATGCGGTACATGAATCCCACCAGCGGCCGCCGGAATTTTTCCACCAGGTAGTCGAAGGCGGAGTCGTCCCCCGCCTTGACGCGCAGCATCACCTCGGCGTCGGTCAGCAGCTCCAGCGACGTGCCCAGATAGCCGTCGCCCGGCGCCTCGCTTGCGGGCTGCTGCGCCGCCGTGGGCTGAAACATGCTCCGGTTAAGAGCCACGCTGCTCACATCCTCACAAACCCGTTGCCGGTCAAAAAGTTGCGCCGCAAAGTGCCCGTCCGCGCCGCCCTCCGACCCCTGCTCTTGGCGTGCTTTTCGCCGTGTCCCTGAGGCGCCGCCCCCGCCGGCCTTCTTGCGGCGCCGCAATTCCCGAATTGTATAACGCGCACACGCGGTTCCGGTTTGTGCGTCCCCCGGCGTTTGTTTAGAATGATGAGAGCATCCCCACCCGACCTTTTCGTGGGCGGTTAGCTCAGCTGGTTAGAGCGCGTGCTTCACACGCACGAGGTCACAGGTTCAAATCCTGTATCGCCCACCATCTAGTTTTTTGTTCCTGGTTCTTGATTTCTTTAGGGACTGCACGGGCGGGGCGAGAGGAGTATGCTAGGCGGTGCAACATCCTGAGCCGCCCTTCCGGCGGCGCACACCGCAAACCAAGTTCTGGAAGGAGGACTATCCATGATCAATCGCATCGTGCAATGCCAACTCAAGACCGACCGGCTGGACGAAGCGAGGCAGACGCTGATCAACGAAGTCCACCCCCGGCTGCGGCAGCAGAAGGGATTCGTGGACGTGATCGAAGCGCTGGACGAGAAGACAGGGAAGTTCGTCTGCACCACGTTGTGGGAGAGCCCGGAGGATGTGGAACGCTACAACGAGAAGACGTTTCCCGAGATCGCGCAGAAGCTGGAGCCGTTTTTCGCCGGCCCGGTCACGGTGGATGACCTGCCCGTGGAAAACTCAAGCATTCATCGCATCGCGCAAGGCAAAGCGGCCTAGCGGGTCGACAGAGGCAGGATCAGGGCGGGCTTCGGCCCGCCTTTTTTTCTGGCCGGTCGACCGGCGCAAGCGGCGCGGACCGCCTGATGCAACCAGCGCGGGCGGGGACCGCCGCGCGCGCGGGCTAGGCCTCGGCAGGAAGCTGTCCGCTGATCTGGTGGTGGAAAAACTTTGCCCCCAGGGCGGGAAGCTGGTTGGATTCGCGGGGCAGCTCGAGGCGGACGATGGCGCCGGTGTAATGCACGCTGACGGTGGAGGGCTTGCTCTCCTCGAGCGGCAGGGCGAGGCTGATTTCCACCGGGGTCTCGGGCCCGAAAACGTGGCGGGCGCGGAACAGGACGCCGCTGGCGCTGATGTTTTCCGTGATGCCGTCGTACCAGCGCTCCTCGCCGGCGGGGCGGTAGCGCAAGGGCAGGTGCAGGTGGAAGCGGCGTGCCACCGACTGCGGCTGGGCCGTCGTGCCGATTGGCGCGTTCATGGTGCAAACCTCCCGTGGGATGGAATCCCGGTTCAAGCTTTCCCTTTATTGGATGGCGAAGCGGGGGCTGGCGTCAAAACACGAAGGTGCAAGAGGCGGTGGCGGGAGTCGCTGGCCCAAGGTAACCGGGTGGGCAGGGGCAGGAGGCAGGAGGCAGGAAGCAGGAGGCAGGGAGCAGGAAGACCACGACAGCCGGGGGCTAGCGGCTGAGCGGAAAGTAGCGCAGAAACGGGTCTTGGAGCAGCCTTCCCAGAGGCAGCAAGCTGAGGAGGACGACAATCGAGGCAGTACTATGCGTCTCATAGTGCAGGACCCGAGCGATGAAGACGTCCCAGCCGATGGTTGCGAGCACCGCGGAAGCGACATAGACAGCCGCCGGGCCGAAGGCAAGCCAGACTTCGTTGTCGCTCAACAGCTTGACGAGCGTTCCAGTCGTCTCGGGTCTGAGGCTCACCACGACCAGCAGGGCCGTCGCACCGGCAGACTGCAGGACGAGCCCGAGCGCCTGCGCCTTGGGCCAGATTGTCAGCACGGAAAGCGCGTAGTACGGCGCAATGATTCCCTCCGCGATGAGGCGAATGCCCGCTCCCACTGCCGCGATGGCGAGCATCGGCCAAAATAGCCCGATCTCGTCCACGAATTTCGTACCTGCAAACAAGCCGAAACAAAGCCAGGCTGCGCCCAGAGTTTGGCGGATATTCATCCTGCAGCCGTAGCGTTGCGCCGTCTCAATCGCGTTGAGGTGCCACCGGCAGGCGTTGCCCCAACGGAAAGCCCAGTTGCTACACTGCCGTCCGCCTTCGTACCGCTTCTCGCACTGCTTGCGCGTGACGGCCTTGCGCACGATTGACGGGCCGTGGATCGCGTTGGCCACCGCGACAGCAAGCCGTTCCGCCACCAGGACAGCCCCGACAGCCGTAAAGAGAACGATGCCCGCCGGCCGCCATCGCGCCAGGGCGCCGGGCTCGACCGCCAGAAGGACGGCGACGACGCCGGCAAAGGCAGCCACGCTGCTCCAGACCGGGATGTCAAAGAGTGCCGCCTCGCCAGGATCGAGGGGTTTCGCTTTGCAGGTTTTCACCGTCCTGTATAGATACGCTCGGAGCGCGACCTCGGAGGAAAGCCAAAAAGCCAGTGCTGCAGCCGCGAATGCGCACACGCCGAGCCACAGCTTCGATTCGAGGCCGAACGCAGAACGCAGAAGTGCAAGCCCTCTTGGATCCCAGAGCAGCCACAGGACCATCGCTCCAGTAAGGGACGTCCTCAACGATCGCGTGTAGCAGGTCACTTCGGCCTCACGGCTTCTCCACGCTCGGCGAAAAATACTTGCAACGCATGGGTTGCATCGCGGAAGCCGAGTTCCATCAGTTGTTGCACGCGCTGCTTGCGGAAGCGCACGGTCTCGCGCAAGAATCCGGCGAAGCCGCTCCCGAGGTCCTCACTCGGGACAATCGGTATGAGTTTCACCTGAGTGAGCCGCGAGGGCGCGTCGCGAATCGGCGTAAGAGTTCGAGAGTGCTTCAGTTGTTCCCACGTCGCGTCATCGAGATCGTTGTTGTGACGCCGAATCCTCTCGTTGATGGAGCCGAGACTCGCGGCAATACGCGACCGCGCCTTTTCTGGCCGGATGCCGTAATCGAGGAAAACAACGATCAGGACGTCGCAGTCCTCGCGCTCGAGGAGCGGAGCCACGGGGGTGTTGTCCATCGATCCGGCATCGTAGAACTCGGCGCGGATAGCGCGGAGGATGGCGTCGCTTTCCAAATCCGAGGGCAAACGCTCCCGGCCCCTGGCGAGCACGCCAGCAATAGCGCTGGTCGAGATCAGGCATTCCGCGACTTCGACCATAGGCTTTCCAGCAAGCGGGACGTACTCAAGACCGATCACATCTTCGGTCGAATCGCTGAAGTAACGGTCGAGACCGGATTGCGTCATTTTCCGGCGGATCAGGTCAATCTCGGCAGCTGTCACATCCTCCAACGACTTCTGTGGAACGGTGGAGCGAACAATTGCCTCAAGCGCCGCGTGTATCTTGGGAGGTACCCGCCCGGGCACATCGACTGTTTCCGTGCGAAGGCGCGTGACGTAAAGCTTCGGCTCCGAAGGCAGGCGTTCCAGGCCTTCGATGTTTTCCTGAAGGAGTGCTTCGAGAACGTCGCTTGAAAGGAAAGAAAGCTCTCCGAACGAGGAAATACCGAGCTCGGCGAGGAGCATGATCGTGGCGATGGCAAGCGCCGCACAGAGAGGCCACAGCAGCAACCACCACCATGACGCGCGCATCGAGGTTTCATAAATCAACAGTCCTGGGGGAATGGCCAGTGCCACCGCGCCGCAAAAGATCGAAAACTCAACCGGCATCTCGTGCCGGAGGAAGCGCTTCATCGTACGGATGGAAAATGCGGTGCCAGTGAGGCGAGCGCCCCGGCTCGCCGGAAAGTAGCGGGCGATCGCGACTGCGGAGAGGATGCCAGCTGGAAGAGCCAAAGCGCGAATCGGGTGCAGGACATCGCCCAACGCGAGCAGGAGCCCGACCGTAATGACCACGCCGAGCATGGCAAGGGGACTAAAGATGAGCGCATATACCGCAAACACCGAAGCCAGGCCGTAGCGTTCGAGAAATGCGCCCGAGATGCGAAAAAGCGACGTGGGAAGCGGCGTCTTCTCGCCCATTTCGTTCCAGATTCGTTCTGCGTCCTCAAGGTCACCGCGGCAGACAAGAAAAGCGTTGATCCCGCCAATGGACGTTCCGGAAACAGCCTTGAAGCGGCTGATGCCCGCGTTTCTAAGCGCTTTCCAGCAACCGATCTCGTAGGCGCCCTTGGCGCCGCCTCCGGTAAGTACAAGTCCGACGGAGTGATTGTCCCAGAAAGTGGGAGTCATCGGATTCCTCGTCCCTTTCCAAGCGGGGGAAACCCACAGGTTCCAAAACGAAGGTGCCACGGAAAAACACGTCCATAGCAACTCGAGCACGACAGGATTCTATTCTTGCATCGCTTCCGGAGCACTTTCTTCGCCCTGCGGCTTCGCGCGCGTAGCAGCCGGGCGGTCGCGCTGGCTCGGAATGACAAGGAACAGCAGCTAGCGGTTATCAGGCGGAACTCGCTGCGCACGGAATGACAAGGGAAAGCGGCGGATTTGCGCACGGCGCTGAACGTGGGGCACTGACGCGCAGCAAAAAGGGCCGGCGTGGGCCGGCCCGTGAAAGTTTCCGGTAAATGATGCTAAGCGGCTTTGCCGACCTCGGCGGGGACGGCGCCGAGCTGGCGCATCATGCCGAGGGCGTCATAGACCTCGAATTCCTCGGCGATCCTGCCCTGCGCGAAGCGTGTAATGACGACGCCGCTCAGGGTGATCTGCTTGCCGGTGGGCGGGATACCGAACAGCTCTCCGCGATGAGTGCCGCGAGCGGTCCAGCGAGTGACCAGGCGGTCTCCCTCGGCGATCTGCTCCTCGATGGTGAGGGTGACATCGGGGAACGCTGTGCGGTACATGGTGATGAGCTGCTTGCAGCCTTCGCGGCCCTTGAACTCACCCACGGTGGGCTCGCGATAGACGTAGTTGTCGGCAAGGATCTCGTCGAGCACTTTGAAGTTGCCCTTGTTGACGGCTTCCTCGACAAACCTTCGGGTCAGTTTCTTATTGGCTTCTGACATGAGCGTAACCTCCTTTAAGAGTTCAGGTTTTCGGTTAGGTTGGTTGCCCGCAGATGAAGGACGATGTGCGAGCGAGAAATACTTCAACACGAACATTATGGGCGCAGGGGGAGGCAGAATTCAACCCCGCGCGGGCACTTGTTGGCGCGCGCGGCGGCGGCATAGACTCGAAATCCTGCAGC
>CAYRII010000089.1:0-9750 GCA_964424245.1 uncultured Terriglobales bacterium
GCCCGCACAAAATCCGCGATGAAGACCAAGAAGACCATCCTCTGCGTGGACGAAAACCCGCAGGACCTTTCCATTCGCAAGGTGGTGCTGGAGACCCGCGGCTACCGGGTGCTGGCCTCGAGCAGTTCCACCGACGCCCTGGCAGTTTTCCAGCAGGGCGGCGTAGACCTGGTGATTGCGGACTGGACCCTCTCCGAAATCGACGGCGCCGAACTGGTCGAGCGCATCAAGGCCATCTCACCCCAGACTCCTGCCATTCTCTCCTCCGGCAAAGTACGCGTGTACGAGCGGGAAACGTGCGCCGACGTCTTCCTGCCCAAGGGGGCCAGCTCTTCCATGGAGCTGCTGGAGCAGGTGCGCCAGCTCCTGGTCCGCCGGCGCGGACCCAAACGCGCCGTGGCGGCAGAGCCTCAGTCGCAGCGCATGGGCGTCGCCTAGGAAGCCGGTTCCAGCGACCCCTCCGACTTTCTCGCCCTGCCGGTGCGCGGCCAGCCTGTGGCCCGCCACGCCTTCGTGTAATATCAGAATCGCTCCATGGCAGCGATCATCCAGGTCGAAAACGTCACCAAGGTGTACCGCATCGGCAGGGTCGAGGTGCCGGCGCTGCGCGGCATTTCCCTGGCAGTGAAGAAGGGCGAGTTCGCCAGCATTGTGGGTCCGTCGGGCAGCGGCAAGTCCACGCTGTTCTACATCCTGGGCGGGCTTACGCGCGCCACATCGGGACGCGTGCTGGTGGACGGCGACGACTTTACCCGGCTGACCGATTCCGCCCGCACACGCATGCGCAAACGCAAGATCGGCTTCGTCTTCCAGCGCTTCAATTTGCTGCCCACGCTGGACGCGCGCTCCAACATCACCATCGCCCTCGACATCGCCGGCACCAACGGCGCCACGGATTACGCATATTTCGACAAGGTGGTCGGCCTGCTGGGCGTGGAGAATCGCCTCGATCATCGCCCCTCGGAGCTTTCCGGCGGGGAGCAGCAGCGCATTGCGCTGGCGCGCGCGCTCATCAACCAGCCGGCCATCGTCCTGGCCGATGAGCCCACCGGCAACCTGGACTCGCAGAACTCGGACACGGTGCTGCACCTGCTGCGCCAGACCAACCAGGAGCTCGGCCAGACCGTGCTCATGATCACCCACAATCCCGAGGCCGCTACCATCGGCGACCGCATCCTGCACATGCGCGACGGCCACCTGGTTCCCCCGGACGAAGATCCGCAGTGGACCCACCACGATTCACCCCAGCCCGTGTAGGTTCCGCGTTTCCGTTTCCCGCCGAAGGGCAACGGTGCTACCCTCCGCCAGTACCGTGTATGGCCGAATCCGGCAACTCGTTTACCGCCGAGGAACTGCGCCTGCTCTACCGCGTCTCCCGGTCGTTGCTGCGCGAAGGAGAGTACGGCGAGCTGCTCGCCGGGCTGCTCGATGCCGCGATTGCCGGTTTGGGCGCTGACCGTGGCTTCGTCCTGGTGCGCGATGGCGAATCCTTTCGCGCCACCGTGGCGCGCAACTTTCGCAGCCAGGCCCTGGAACAGGCGGAACAGGAAGTCAGCACTTCCATTGCCGGCACGGTCGTGCTCGAGGGCAGCACCCTGCTGGTGAACGACGCGCTGGACTCGGCAGAGTTCCGCAACAAGCCCAGCGTCAAGCGGCTGGCCCTGCGCTCCGTGCTGTGTGCGCCGCTGGAATCGGGCGACGGCACATTTGCCCTGCTCTACCTGGAAAACCGCGACATCGCCAATCGCTTCACCGAGCGCCACCGCCAACTCCTGGACGAGATCTGCGCCGTGGCGGCGCCGCGCCTGCGCACCGCCGTGGCTATTGAGGAGGCCCGCAGGCGCGCCCGCGAACTGGAGTCCTCCCTGGGTTCAAGCGATGGCATCCTTACGGCGGACGCCGGCATGGCCGCCCTGCTGCAGACCGTGCGCCAGGTCGCACCCACAGACCTGCCCGCGCTTATCCAGGGCGAAACCGGCACCGGCAAGGAACTGATCGCGCGCGCGCTGTACCGCCACAGCCGGCGCGCCCAGGGCGCCTTCGTGGCCCTGAACTGCGCCGCCATCCCCGACACGCTCATCGAGTCCGAGCTTTTCGGCTACGTGCGCGGCGCCTTCACCGGCGCGCACCGCGACCGCATCGGGCTCATCGGCTCCGCGCACCGTGGCACCGTTTTTTTGGATGAAATCGGCGAACTGCCTTTGGAATTGCAGCCCCGCCTGCTGCGCGTTTTGCAGTCGGGCGAGTTCACGCGCCTGGGCTCGGTGCGCCCGGAAGCCGTGGACGTGCGCTTCCTCGCCGCCACCCATCGCGACCTCGAGCAGGAAGTGGAAGCGGGGCGTTTCCGGGGCGATCTCTATTACCGCCTGGCGGCCATCACTCTGCGCGTCCCGCCCCTGCGCGAGCGCCCCCAGGACATTCACCTGCTGGCCGGGCATTTTCTCAGTTCCTACGCCCGGCGCTATGCGCGCCGCGCACCGCAATTGAGCGGCGAGGCCCTGGCCGCACTTTCCCGCTATCCCTTCCCCGGCAATGTGCGCGAGCTGGAGAGCGAGATGGCGCGCCTGGCCGCTCTTTCTCCCCCGGGCGCCGTGATTCCAGAAGATGCTCTCAGCCCGCGCATTCGGATGGAGGGGGCGGCGGCGCCAGCGAAAGACCTGGGGCCCATGTCCCTGGCGGAGATGGAGCGGCAACTGATCCGGACAGCCCTGCAACACACCCAAGGCAACCGCACCCGTGCCGCCCAGGTGCTGGGCATCAGTCGCGAAGGCCTGCGCACCAAGATGCTGCGCCTGGGAATCCGCTGACGCTAGCCGCGCTCCGCCTTCCGTCCCCGCAGCACCAGCACCAGGTTCAACAGGAACAAGAGCGCCGGCGCCGCATAAATCCAGAGCCAGCTGGGGTTGAGAAATCGCAGCACGGCCGCGGCGTCGGCGTTGGGTACCAGATAGGCTCGCGAAAGATTCGGCACAGCAACACCCAGCAGGAGGTAGGGAGTGCCCAGCCCCATCATGCAAATGCACTGCAACACCAGATAGAACCACGCTGCCAGCGCCACCCCGCCCAGCACACCCCATCGCGGCGAGGTACCCGGGGCCAAGAGTTCCCAGATCCAATGCCGCCGTCCTGGTGGTTGCGTAACCTCACGATGCCGCGCAACGAAAAGCAACCCGAACGCCATAACCATCAGGAAAACCATCACTCCCGGAGGATCCACACCAACAAAGGCCGGGAGATTGGCAATCCTGGCCACGTTAGCTCCTGCAAACGGGCCGGCCAGGGAGCGCACATAGAGTTGTTCCCGGCTGCCGCCCACAATGGCGCGCAACCCTTGCTCCCTACTGGGCACAGCCAGCATGGGACGGTCGGGAACATAACGTTGGTGAAGTTCGGTCCAGAGGGTGGACGCCGGCTGGCCCAAGTTGAGGGCTGCCTCGGCCAGTGCGGGGTCGAGCGCCAATGCTTTTTCGAAGGCCTGGCGTGCCTCGTCGTCCTTCCCGGCTTCCTTCAGAAGCGCTCCCAGGTTGTTCCAGCTTTGGGCAAATTGAGGGAGGCCGTGATACATGCGCTCGGCGGCCTCTCGTTCGCCGGAATGCTGGCGCGCCATCGCCGCCAGCAAATCGCGCTCCGGGGTCGCGGGCAGCTTGTTCTCCAGATACCACGTATTCAACGGCCCAGCGAAGCTGCCCATCGCCATGCCCACCGGCATCGCGAACATGCGCAAAATGCTTTCCGCAAAAACGCGGCTCGCTCCAGCGGCTGTCCACAAGACCAATACCAGAGCGAATATGGCGATTCGCTGCTTGCGGCTGAAGTATTCCTCTTGCGTATGACGGAAGAAGCGAACTTTATGTCCTGCCTGCCGGCGCGCGGCAATGTCCAGCCGGCGCTGCGGGTGATAGCGAAAAGACAAGATCACAATGATTGCAATCAAGGCCCAAAAGCCGCCCAAAGACGCCAGGATCGAGCGATCCAACGTCACGCCAATGTACGGCCAGGGAGTCAAGTCAATGAATTTTCCGCCTTCCTCAGCCCGGCTACGCCATACCTGCGCCTCCGCGGCCTGGCCTTTCTGTTCCAGGTAGTCCGCGTACAAGGGCCAGGCGATGAAAGCAGCCTCTCCCCCGGGGGAAAGCTTGTAAATCCGCTCGACCTGTTCGCGTCTTTCGTCCTCGGTCATCTTTTCCGCCGAGGGTGTGCGGTAGAGAATCAAGCGCCCGATCAGAGCACCGAAAAGCCGGGGATCGTAGCCCCGCTGCCAGAAGTCCTGGTAGCCGCGCTCAAAAGCCAGCCGGGCGTCGTCATGCCGGCCCAGGTGGTCGAGGTGAGAGGCCAGGGGAAAGAGTTCGGCATAATCCGCCGGCGCCGACTGCACCGTCTCCCGGAACGCAACCTCAGCTTGCGGGTCGCCCGCGGCCAAAAGGAGTCGCGCACGGGTCACAGGCCACCAGGGCGATTGCGGATCCCGCCGCATGGCCTCTTCCACGGGTCCCAGCATGCTTAGAGCTTTCTCCCGCGCAATCTCCGTCACAGGAACTCCCGTGGACTCTCCGACCGGAAAAACGGTCTGCTCTGTCGCGGAGACGCGATAGAGCATCAGCCATCCCACGGGCCACTCCGGTATCCTGGGCGCTGCCGGATCGAACATCAGCACGGGCTGGAAATGCGACTCCGCGTGTTTTCCCAGGTCCAGTTTCACTTCCACCTTGGTATCGCTGGGCGTAAGTTTGACAATGTCGCCGGGGAACCTCCAGCGGCCTGTTACTATCCCCTTTGCCACGTCCACCTGCCGCAGCCACGGGCCATGGCTGAACCATGCCCGGCCTTCTTCGCCGGAAGCCACGTGGGCCGAAATGTCCGGCCGCGAGCCGAACCGCATGCGCCATGCATCCTTCCCGCTGCCGCCGGATACCTCCAGTACGGCGGGGTCGGGGCGTGACAGCTCAATCCCAACCTGCGGACCATCTGATGCCACAATATCTGTCATAGCGATTGCCAGAAATATTGGCAGCAGAGATTTTTGATACCTTGTAAGCGATTGAATTTTCAAGGCATAGCCTCCGTCGATGTGCCGGCCAAACCAATCCTCAAAGACTCTAAGGGCATTCCTGCTTCCAAATCACTCCGCTTTCGGCCCGGCGGCAAGGGCCTGACGCATCTCGGCTGCGATATCGCTCGCTGTTTTTTGCTCGCCGGCAAGCAGGTCTGCGGCATCCGTGGTGAAGGTGCCGCTCCATAGTTGAAACCCAGTGCGTGTGCTCACCAGCACCACGTGGACCTTGAACTTGCTGCCGTAGCTGCGGATGCTGCCTTCGAGCATCGCATCCACGCCAAGTTCCGCGCCCAGCGCGCGCGGGTCGCTTTGACCAGCGCCCACGCCGCGACGCGAGGCCACGCGCCACCCCGCGCGCGCCAGCGCACCGTCCAGCTCTTCGGGCAGCCCCTGGGAAAGCAGTTGCGCCGTCTGGTCACTCTGCTCCGCCTGAAACGTCATGATGGCGACGGACTCCACCGCGGTAGAAACCGGGGCCGCCGGCCGGCCAACTCCCATCCATCCTCCCACCGCCAGCAGCAAGGTGATGAGCGTTCCTCCCACGATCTTCATCCACAGCGGCTTGTCGTGCACCACGGAGGGTTGCGGCAACGGAGCGGTGGAAACCGTGCCGCTGCGGGCCTGCTGAAGTTCTTCCGCCAGCTCCACCGCCGATGGCTGGCGCTGCGCCGCTTCTTTTTGCAGGCTGCGGCTCACAAGCCGGCTCATCTCTGCACCGACGGCCGGATTGCGCGACCCCAGCGCCGGCGGTTCCCGGCCAAGAATGGCCTGCAGCGTGTCCACCACGGTCGCGGCGTGGAAGGGATGCTCTGCGGCCAGCAGTTCGTAAAGGATGATGCCGAAGGAAAAAATATCGCTGGCGGGCGAAAGCGGCTGGCCGCGGGCCTGCTCCGGCGACATGTATTGAAAGGTGCCCATGATCTGTCCGGTTTCGGTGAGGCTGTCGGTGGCAGCGGCCTGCTCCGCCCAGGGCAGCAGCTTGGCCAGGCCGAAATCGAGCAGTTTCACCAGGCCATCCACGCGCAGCATGATGTTTTCCGGCTTCAGGTCGCGGTGCACGATGCCGTGGCGGTGCGCCGCCGCCAGCCCGCCGGCGATCTGCCGGGCCAGTTCCAGGGCCTCCTCCAGCGGAACCGGCGAGTGCGCCAGGCGCGCGCGCAGGGACTCGCCTTCCACGTACTCCATTGCCAGGTAGGCCCCTTCTGCGCCTTCGCCCACCTCGAAGATGGTCACGATGTTGGGATGGTTCAGCGCGCTGGCGGCTCGTGCTTCGCGCAGCAGGTCGCGCGTGGGAGACGAGCCATGGCGTTCGCGCGCGATGAACTTCAGGGCCACGATCCGGTTCAGTCGGGAATCACGCGCCTTCCAGACTTCCCCAATCCCCCCCGCTCCCAGCCGCTGCAGTAGTTCGTAGGCGCCGATGCGTTGCCCTGGGGCGGGCCCGGCCTGCGGGCGCGGCATTTCCTCACCGTATGGTGCCGTGTCCGGCCGACGGTCGCTCTTGCTTTCCGGGGAGTCCATGGCGGCCTGTGCTGCAAAGACTTTGGGCCTGAAGGAACGCGCGGATTATAGTGCAGGTTGGCTCTGGAAGGTCGCCCGACTTTCGCCCTATCCGGTCTGGCGCAGTCGCCCCGTTAGTGGTAGGCTTTTTGTTCCACGAGGGCCTTTTCATGGGTGTTCCCGCGTCCATGCCGACGCCAACTTCGCCATCCCCGCACAGCGGGGGTGCATTGCCCATCCTCGTGTTTGTTCAGGGAGCGGAGCAGCGGCAGATTACGCTGGAGCGCACTCCGTTCACCGTGGGACGCAAGACGGATAAGGACCTTGTAATTGCCGACGCCCGGGTCTCGCGCGACCACGCCGAGATCATCACCGAAGGCGACGACTTTTTCCTCGTCGATGCGGGCAGCAAGCACGGAACCTTCGTGAACGGCGAGCGCGTGGAGCGCCGCAAGCTCAAGGGCAACGACCGTCTCGAGTTCGGCATGCGCGACGGCGCCTTTCTGCTCTTCAACCCTGCCAGCTCGCAAACCAGCACGGCGCGCGAATTCCTGAGCCAGATCCATGGATTGCAGGTGCGCAGCGACGCCTCGGACCTGGAAAAGCTGACCCTGTTCCTGGAAGCGGCGCGCAAGCTGAATACCACCGGAGTGCTGGAAGAAGTCCTGGTAACGCTGATTGAGGCCACGCTGCGACTCACCAACGCGGAACGCGGCTACGTTTTCCTGCGCAAGCCGGATGGCAGTTTGCGGCTGGCGGCCGGACGCAACTCCAAAGGCCAGCCCCTGGTGGACGAATCCACCATTTCCCGCTCCATTATCGAAGAGGCGGCCGAGGGCGCCTCGGAGTTCGTGGTCACGGATACCACCAAGTCCAGCGCCATGGCGGGGCGCGACAGCATCGTGGCCTTCGACCTGCGCACCGTGATCTGCATTCCCCTGCGGCGTTCGCAGATGCAACAGTCCGCCACAGGCGGTTCCGCTGCCGCCGAAGCGGAAGGCATCATCGGCGTTCTCTACCTGGACAGCCGCTTTACCACGCGCGACATCTCCAACGTGAGCCAGGACATTCTGGGCGCCATCGCCCATGAAGCTGCGGCGCTGGTAGAAAACGCGCGCATGGCCCAGGCCGAGGAAGAGTCGCGCCGCTACCAGCAGGAAATGGCCATTGCCGCCTCCATTCAGCAGCGCCTGATGACCGTCACCATCCCCGACGTTCCGTTTGCCAAGCTGAACGCCAAGAATCTTTCCTGCAAAGAGATTGGCGGCGATTTCTTCGACGTGGTGATGACCGAGGATGGGCTGGCCCTGGTCATCACCGATGTGTGCGGCAAGGGCGTCTCGGCCGCCATTCTGGCCTCGACGCTGCAGGGAATGATTTATTCGCAGCTGGTGGCCAAGGTGCCTTTGGCGGAAATCGTCGCCGGCGCCAACCGCTTTTTCTGCGACAAGGCTGTAGGCGAAAAATACGCCACCGTGGTGATTGCCCGCCTGAATGCCCAGGGGGAACTGACCTTTGTGAACTGCGGGCACGTGCCTCCGGTTCTGGTTTCGAACGGCAAGGTGGAGCGCATTGAGAATTCCAACCTGCCTGTGGGCCTGCTTCCTGATGCGACGTACGAGGCCTCCCGGCGCCAGCTTGGCGCCGGTGATCGCCTGGTGATGGTGACCGACGGCGTAACCGAGGCGGAAAACGGCGCCGGAGATTTCTTCGGCGACGAGCGACTGGAGGAAGCATCCGCCCAGGAGTCGGCCTTCGACGAAATTTTCACCGCCATTCGCAATTTCTGCGGAGAAACGCCGCTGAACGACGACTGCACGGTGGTAGAGCTTACCTACCGGAGCTGATACCGGGCGCGAAACCCGGCGTCGCAGGCTGAGGTGCTTCCCCGCTCGACCGGAACTCCCCAGAAATCAGGAACAATCCATGACCGAAGACCTGCGCAAGCCTGTCCTGCCCGGCAAGGGCGCCTCCGACTATGAGCGCTACCTGCGCACCGACGAACTGCTCGCCCTGCAGAAGCCTCCGGAAGAAATGCTGCATCCGGATGAACTCACCTTCCAGGTCACGCATCAGAGTTCGGAACTGCTGATGAAGGCGGTGGCCTGGGAGATGGAGCGCGCGCGTCGCGCGGTCGCCGCAGGCGACTATGCTAACGCCGCGCGTCTCGTGCGCCGCGGTAACTTCGTCCTCGACTTCCCTATCGCGCAGTTGCACATCCTGGAAACCCTTACTCCTTATGAATACCACGTCATCCGTACCGGCCTGGGACACGGCAGCGGTTTGGACTCGCCGGGTTTTCTGGCGCTGCTGCACATCGGTCCCCGCCTGGGCGAGGAGTTTTTCGCGCAACTGGAAACCGCAGGACTGACGCCTGAGGAACTCTATCGCCGCCACACCGAGTTTTTCGGCCTGCACGACGTCGCCGAGTGCATGCTGGACTTTGACGAGAAGGTGCAGCTCTTCCGCTACCACCATCTGAAGCTGGCGCAGCGCATTATCGGTGGCGGCGTCGTGGGCACCATGGGGACTCCGGTGGAAGTGTTGCGGCAGAGGCAGGAACACATTTTTTACAAGCCGCTGTGGGATGTGCGCAACGAGATCACCGCCAAAATCAACGCCCTGAGCGCCAAGGAAACTTCGGGACACAGCTAGCTGCTAGCGGCTAGAGGGGATCCCGACTGCAAAAGACCGGTTTGACCGTGTTTTCCGCCCTTGGCTATAATTTCGTTGGTGTTGTTGTGTGCGGCTGAATCGAGCGGGAGTAACTCAGCGGTAGAGTGCGACCTTGCCAAGGTCGAAGTCGCGGGTTCAAATCCCGTCTCCCGCTCCAGATTTTCGGCCGGAAAGGCACAGTGCAGGCCTCGCTTCCCTGGAGCAGGGGCGAGTTTTTTTTGCTCTTTGTCATGCGGAAACTCGAATCGCTGGCGCCAGCCTGCGCATCGGTAACCGTACGGGGCGCGGTACCCAAGTGGTAAGGGAGAGGTCTGCAAAACCTTTATACGTGAGTTCGATTCTCACCCGCGCCTCCAAGTTTTTCGCCTTTTCCTTTTCTTTTTCATCCTGACGCTTCCTTCGACCGCGCCGGGGAGTACACTCTTTCTGGGCGCCAGCTCGTTTTTTTCCCTCGCTGCCATTTGTCTACATCACAACTTCAATCCTGCGAGTCTAGTCCGGGATGTGGTCATCTACCCCGT
>CAYRII010000090.1:0-9730 GCA_964424245.1 uncultured Terriglobales bacterium
GGCCCGCTCACCAGCAGCAGCCCCGGCTCTCCCAGCGGCACCGGCTCGAGCGTCTCCGGGTGCACGATGCGCACCGTTACGCCCGGCAGCGGATGGCCGATCTTGCCGCGCTTGGCGCCCACCTGCCGGAAGCCTGCTCCCCGGAAATCACGCGTGTTCACCGCCACCACCGGCGAGCACTCCGTGCAGCCGTAGCCTTCGAGGGGGCGCACGCCAAACGTGTCTTCGAAGGCCAGCGCTAGCCGCTCCGGCAGTTTTTCCGCGCCCGCCAGCACGTATTGCAGGCTGCCGAACTGCTCCGGCGCGCAGCGCCGCATGTAGGCCTGCAGAAACGTCGGCGTGGCCACCAGAAACGTCACCTGGTAGCCCTGTGCCAGCTCTCCGATGCTTCTTGCATCCAGCGGGTTGGGATGGAACACCACGCCGATGCCCTGGGTCGCCGGCAGCCAAAGCGTCACCGTAAATCCCATGGAGTGGAAGAACGGCAAAATCCCCAGGATGCGGTCGCGCCCGCTCAGCGCGAAGGTTTGCGCCATCTGTTCCAGGTTGGAATTGATGTTGTAGTGCGAAAGCATCACGCCCTTGGGATCGCCCGTCGAGCCGCTGGAAAAGATCACCGTGGCCAAATCGTCGAGCGCAGGCACGCGCTCCGCGCCCAGCGCCCGCTCCACCAGCTCCTCGGGAAACGTCCAGGCCACCAGCAGCGCGCGCACCTTCTCGTGCAGCCGCGGCTCGGCCAGCACCTCCTCCAGCAGGATCTTGCGGCCCGGCACTTCCAGCGGCACCTTCTCCAGGAAGGCCTGCGAGGTCACCACGGTTTTCAGGTTGCACTGCTGGGCGCAGGAAGCCAGCACTTCGTTCGACGCCGTGTAGTTCAGGTTCACCGGCACCTTGCCCAGAAACGACGCAGCCAGGTTCACTAGCGCGCCGCCCACCGAAGGAGGCAGCAGGATTCCCACCATCTCCTGCCCCTGCCAGTGCGGGCGCAGGCGCTGCGCCACGTAAAACACGCGCATCAGCGCCGCGCCAAAGCTCATGCGCGGCAGGCGCGCGTCGCCCATGAAAAAACGGAAGGGACGCCAGCGCGCCTTGCGCAAAAATGCGCGGTGCAGCGTGCGCATGCGGGCGCGATGGTGCCGGTAGGCTGCGGTGTGCAGTTCCTGCACCGCCAGGCGCACTTCCATGGGCGTCGCGGTCGGCGGTAATGGGCGCCCGAAGCTCACCGTCACCGGATAGGGCACGCGTCGCGGCACCTTCCACAAAAAACGCCCGCGCTCAAAACTGAAGATGCTGCCCCAGACTTCATCCAGATGCACGGGAACAATGGGCGCTTCGACGCCCTTCATGATGCGCTCCAGCCCGCGCCGGAACGGCAGCAGGTGGCCGATGCGCGTGATCTGCCCTTCGGCGAAGATGCAGACCACGCCGCCGGCGCGAATGGCGTCGCTGGCCTCGCGCAGCGAGCGGATCATCTCCCGCGGCCGCAGCTCGGAGGAGATGGGAATGGCGCGCATCATGCGCGCGAACGGCTTCACCACCGGGTGGTCGTAAATCCCCTGGAACATGATGAAGCGGACGCGGCGGTCGGTGGCCGCCATCAGCAGCAGCGCGTCCACAAACGACAGATGGTTGGAGACGAACAGCGCACCGCCCTTTTCCGGAATGTGGTCGCGGCCTTCGAGCCGGATGCGATAGATGGAGTGCGTCAGAAAAATGAGCGCCAGGCGCAACAGCGAGTCGGGCAGCAGCCACAGCGCGTAGGCTGTTGCCACGAGCGTCAGCACGGCGGTGAACAGGAAGACCTCCGACGGTCCCAGGTGCGCGAACGCCGTGAGCGCGTAGTTGGCCGCCGCGGCCAGGCCCACGGAAACCCAGGACAGCACGTTGGCCGCCGCAATCACGCCGCCGCGGCGCTCTCCGTCCGGGCGGTGCTGCAAGAGCGCGTTGACGGGCACGATGAAGAATCCGGAAAAGAACCCCAGCAAGCCCAGCAGCAGCGCCACTTCGCGAAACGTGAGCCCGCCCTGCGCCAGCACCGCGCCGAACGCCATCATGCCCAGCGAGCCCAGCGGCACCAGCCCGTACTCAATCTTGTTGCCGGAAAGATATCCGGCGGTGACGCTGCCCAGGCCGATGCCCACCGCCACCGCCGCTGAGAGATATCCGGTCTTGATGTGCGAGAGCTGCAGCACGTCGTGGCCGTAGAGCAGGATGTTCAACTGCAGCAGGGCGGCAACGAAGAAGAAATAGGTGTTGCCCAGCACCGCCAGCGTGAGCACGCGGTCGCGCCCGATGTGTCGGGCCTGCTCCCGGAGATCGGCGAATAAATTGAAGCGAAACGTGCGCGACGGGTCGGCGGCAGCCAGCCGCGGAATCCCCAGTGCGAACATCAGTCCGAAGATCGACAGTACTGTCAGCAGCGCGCCCGACCACGCCTGCTGCTCGCCGAAACCCTCGGCCAGCAGCGGCCCCGCGATGATTCCCGCGAGAATGGCGAGAAAAGTTCCCAGCTCCAGAATGCCGTTGCCCCAGGAAAGGCGCTTTTCCGGCAGGAGGTCGGGCAGAATGCCGTACTTGGTGGGCGCGAACAGCGCGCTCTGCGTGCTCATCAGAAAGAGCGCCACGAAGGAAAGCGGCAGGTTCTGGAGCGCCAGTCCCGCCAGCGCTACCAGCATGACGAACACTTCCAGCGTCTTGGTGCCGATGGCCACCGAGCGCTTGCTGAAGCGGTCGGCGAGGAAACCGCCCGTCATGGAAAACAGGATGGGCGGAATGGCGAAGATCACTCCCAGCAGCAGCACCAGGCGATCGCGCCGCTCGGGCGCCAGCCCCATTCCCAGGATCAGGAAAAAGAGCAGGTTCTTGAACGCGTTGTCGTTGAAGGCGTTCTGGAACTGGGCGGCAATCAGGCTCCAGAAGCCGCGCAGGCTCGTGCGCTCGGCGGTCGCGCTGGTCGCTGCAGTTTCCCCGGCAGCCATCGGTCGGGGATTGTAGCTTCCCGCTCCGTCCGACGCCAGAAAGAACGCGTCGCAGCCTCAGCCCTTCACGCACACCACCTGGCGCAGCGTGTGCACGACTTCCACCAGGTCCTTCTGCGCTTCCATGACGGCGGAGATGGGCTTGTAGGCCATGGGCGTTTCGTCAATAACGTCGGCGTCCTTGCGGCACTCGACGCCCGCGGTGGCTTGGGCGTGGTCTGCCACCGAAAAACGGCGCCTGGCTTCGGTGCGCGACATGGCGCGGCCCGCTCCGTGGGAGCAACTCATGAAGCTTTCCGGATTTCCCTTGCCGCGCACGATGAACGACTGCGCGCCCATGCTGCCGGGAATGATGCCGAGATCTCCGGCGCGGGCGCGCACCGCGCCCTTGCGCGTCACCAGGATGTCGTCGCCGTAATGGGTCTCGCGCGCCACGTAATTGTGGTGGCAGTTGACGGCTTCCAGGTGCGCGCGGAATTGCGGCACCTCGCCCGACTCCTGCACGGCGCGAATCATGTTTTCCATCATCAGCAGGCGGTTCTCGCGGGCAAACTCCTGCGCCCAGTGCACCGCCTCGACGTAATCGTCGAAGTGCTCGGAGCCTTCCTCGAGATAGGCGAGGTCGCCGTCGGGCAGCGTGCCCAGCTTCTCGCCCATGTCCTTCTTGGCCAGCGCGATGAAAAACGTGCCCATGCGATTGCCCACGCCGCGCGATCCCAAGTGCAGCATGAACCAGACGGCCTGCGCTTCGTCGAGGCAGACCTCGATGAAGTGATTGCCCGTGCCCAGCGTGCCCAGATGCTTGACGCTGTTGCCGCCGCTGAGCTTCTGATACTTGCGCACGATGGCGTCGTATCCGGGCTTGAGACGCCCCCAGACTTCCAGGTGGTGCGCGGGCGGCTCCGACCAGGCGCCGCGATCGCCGGGCCCGCCGCGGTTGGTGCGGCCGTGGGGAATGGCCTTCTCAATGGCGGTGCGGATGCCGCGCAAGTTGTCCGGCAGGTCGCCGGCCGCAAGCGACGTCTTGACCGCCATCATGCCGCAGCCGATATCCACGCCCACGGCCGCGGGAATAATGGCGCCGCGCGTGGGAATGACGCTGCCCACCGTCGCGCCGATGCCCCAGTGCACGTCGGGCATGGCCGCAACCCACTTGTAGATGATGGGCAGGCGGGCGACGTTGCGCAGTTGCTGCTCCGCGGCGCCTTCCAGCGCAACGCCCTTGGTCCACGCCTTGATGGGAACGCCCTGTTCGGGCTGGATCAGGTTGTAGGGCTTTTCCGTCATGTCGGTTCCACAGGCGGTCCGCGTGAAGAGGCAAGCCTGATTTTGATGATAGTCCTTCCGCGGCGCGCGAACGAGGTTGCGTTCCGGGTGCGCGCGGTGGACAATGCGCCGGATGACGACCGCAGAGGAGAACCGCGCAGCCATCGAGTTCCGTGGCGTTTGGTTTCGCGTTGCCGGCGGCCGCGAACTGCTCTCCGATCTGAACCTCGAAGTCCAGCAGGGCGAAACTCTGGTGCTCCTGGGGCGCAGCGGCTCGGGCAAAACCACGGCGCTCAAGCTGATCAACCGGCTGCTGGAGCCGAGCGCGGGCGAGGTGCGCGTGGAAGGCCGCCCGACTTGCGACTGGGACGCCATCCGCCTGCGGCGGAGAATCGGCTACGTCATCCAGGAAACCGGATTGTTTCCCCACTTCACAGTGGGGCGCAACGTGGAACTGGTACCGCGCCTCGAGCATTGGCCGGAAGAGCGCACGCGCGCGCGCGCGGCGGAACTGCTCTCGCTGGTGGGCCTGGACCCGGAACAGTTTCACACGCGCTACCCGCGGCAGCTCTCCGGAGGGCAGCGCCAGCGCGTGGGGGTGGCGCGTGCGCTGGCCGCCGATCCGCCCATCCTGCTGATGGACGAGCCCTTCGGGGCGCTCGACCCCATCACGCGGGCGGAGCTGCAGCGTGAATTTCTGGCCTTGCAGAAGCGCCTGGCCAAAACCATTGTTTTTGTCACCCACGACCTGCGCGAGGCGCTGCTGGTGGCCACGCGCATCGGGCTGGTGGAAGAGGGACGGCTGGCGGGGGTCTATTCGCCACAAAGTTTTCTGAGCTCGCGCGACCCGGCGGTGGCCGCCTATGTTGCCGCCTTCGGAAACAGCGGCCCGGAATCTTCGCCTTGAGGCAGCCGGCAACGGTTTCGGGGAACCCCCTTACCCCCCCTATCGATCTATAGGAATCAACAGTTTACGGTGGGTGGTATGGGCCATGCACCTGAATCTAAAGTCGTTAAGTCCTCGGTCTTTGAAAAGAAATGGTTTATTACATTCAGGAAACAGATACATAAACAGTATATCTATTTGGTTGAGATTGTCAAGGGAAAAATTGCGCGTGTAGCCGGCGAGCGCAGCGATTGGCGGGGCGGGAGGAGGCGGTGATGCTGGACTTTTTCGTTAAGAACCAGGCGGAGATTTACACGTTGAGCCTGGAACACCTGTGGCTGGTGGGCGCGGCGATGGCGCTGGCGGCGGGAATCGGGCTGCCACTGGGCATCGTGCTGACGCGGGTGCCGGGATTACGCAGGCCGGTGCTGTTTGTTAGCAACGTGGTGCAGACCATTCCCAGCCTGGCGCTGTTTGGGTTCCTGCTGCCGCTGCCCTGGCTGGGGGCGCGGGCCGACCGGCTGGCGATTACGGCGCTGACGCTCTATGCCCTGCTGCCCATCATCCGCAACACGTTCACCGGCATCACGGAGGTGGATCCGGCGGTGCGGGAAACGGCGCGCGGCATGGGCATGACCGACCGCCAGATCCTGGTGCAGGTGGAGCTGCCGCTGGCCATGAGCGTAATCCTGGCAGGCGTGCGGGTGGCGGCGGTGATTTCGGTGGGAGTGGCGACGATTGCGGCGGCCATCGGCGCCGGTGGGCTGGGAGAGTTCATCTTCCGCGGGGTGGCCAGCGTGAACAACGATTTGATCCTGGCGGGCGCGGTGCCGGCGGCGGTGCTGGCGCTGGCGGCCGACGTGGGACTGGGGGCGGTGGAGCGGTGGCTGCGCCCGGCGGCTTGACCATCACGCGCGCGCTTGCCCTGGCGCTGGCGTTGTTTCTGGCGGGGTGCGGGCCGGCGCGCGAGGAGAGGGTGGTGGTCGGCTCCAAGCACTTCACCGAACAGGTAGTGCTGGCGGAGCTGATTGCGCAACATCTGGAGGAAAAGGCAGGGCTGCCGGTGGAACGGCGCTTTTACCTGGCGGGAAGCTACATCTGCCATCAAGCGATTCTTTCCGGACGCATTGACGTGTACGTGGAATATACGGGGACGGCACTGACGGCGATTCTGAAGCAGGAGCCCAAGGGTACAAGCGACGAGGTGTACGCGCGCGTGAAGTCGGAGTACGGGAAGCGGTTTGACCTGGAGGTGGGGCCGACGCTGGGATTCAACAACACGTTCGCCATGGTGATTCGCGGAGAAGACGCGGCGCAGTTGGGCGTGCGCACGCTCTCGGACGCGGCCCGGGTGGCGCCGCGGTGGCGCGCGGGGATCGGCTACGAGTTCCTGGAGCGGCCCGACGGTTACAAAGGGCTGGTGGCCGCCTACGGGCTGCGCTTTGCCGAGCAGCCACGCATTATGGACCTGGGGCTGCTCTACCGGGCGCTGAAGGAAAAGCAGGTGGACATGGTGGCGGGCTCGGCGACCGACGGTGTGATTGAGGCGCTAGGCATGGTGGTGCTGGAGGACGACCGCCACTACTTCCCTCCTTATGACGCGGTGCCGGTGGTGCGGCGGGAGACGCTGCAGCAGCATCCGGCGGTGGGGAAGGCGCTGGCGGATCTGGCAGGGCGGATTTCGGAAGAAGAGATGCGGCGCTTGAACTACGCCGTGGACGGGGAGCATCGGGACGTGAAAGAGGTGGTGAGGGAGTTCCGGCGGAAGAAAGGACTGTAGGGAGTGGTGAGCTGAGATTTGCAAAAGGCAACCCCCAGGTCCTTCGCTCGGGTTTCCCGCGCCGGAAAAAGCGCGCGGGAGCCCTCCCTCTCTCAGGATGACGGCGCGCGGCTCAGACGTCGCGGAGGCACCTTCAACCTCTCTCAGGATGGCGGCGCGCGGCTCAGACGCCGCGCAGGCACCTCAACCTCTCTCAGGATGACCGCGCACGGCTCAGACGCCGCGGAGGCACCTTCAACCTCTCTCAGGATGACGGCGCGCGGCTCAGACGCCGCGCAGGCACCTCAACCTCTCTCAGGATGACCGCGCACGGCTCAGACGCCGCGCAGGCAACTCAACCTCTCTCAGGATGACGGCGCGCGGCCCCGACGCCGCGCAGGCACCTTCAATCTCTCGCCGGATGACGGCGTTCAGACCCAGCCTCTTCTGCTGCCCTGTGGATCTTCCGCATACATCTTTCGCGGTGCTAACGCAGGAAGGGTGCGAGCAGCGTGACGAAGGTGACGATGACGATCACGCCGGCAATGTCGAGCAGGATGCCGTAGCGCATCATGCGGCCCAGGGGAACGTAGCCGGAGCCGTAGACGATGGCGTTGCAGGGAGTGGAAACGGGAAGCATAAAGCCCAGGCTGGCGCCGAAGGTGGCGCCCAGGGCGGGCGCGAGCGGGTCCATTCCCGAGGCGCGGGAGATGGCGATGACCACGGGCACGATCATGTTGGCGGAGGCGGTGTTGGAGGTGGTTTCCGAGAGCAGGACGGCGGCGATGGTGGAGGCCACGAGCAGTCCGAAGCCGCCCTGGATGGGAAGCAGACCGGTGATGCCGCGGCCCACGGCCTCGGCGAGTCCGGTATCGAAGCTCAGAACGCCGAGCGCGAAGCCGCCGCCGTAGAGCAGAACGACTCCCCAGTCGATCTTCACGGCGTCTTCCCAGGTGATGGCGCGCTGCCCGGAGTCGCCGGGGAGGAGAAAGAGCAGAGCGGCGCCGAGGAGGGCGGCGACGCTTTCCGGAACGCTGCCGTGCAGGTTCTGGTAGAGAAGACTCTCGGTGCCGGCCACCAGAGCCACGATGCCGGGCGCAATCCAAAGCGAAACCGTAACCAAAAACGCCGCCAGGGTGGACTTTTGCGCGCGCGTCCAGGGACCGAGGCGGGATTTTTCGCGGCGCAGCATTTCGCCGCCGCCGGGAATTTCACCCGAGCCGCCGCCGCTGAGCGCGTTGAGATAGAAAAAAAGGAAGAGATAGAGCACCACGACGACGGGCACGCCGATCATGGCCCAGCGGAAAAAGGGGAGCTCGACGCCCAGCAGGTTGCGGATGAATCCCAAGCCGATGACGTTGGGCGGAGTGCCGATGGGCGTGGCCAGGCCGCCGATGGAGGCGGCGAAGGAGGTCATGAGCATGAGGCCGGTGGCGTAGCGCAGGGGAACAGCGGGCGGGGCGCCGCTTTCCGAGTCCTCGAAGAGAAACGCCAGGATGGACATGCCGATGGCAAACATCATGGCGGTGGTGGCGGTGTTGGAGATCCAGGCGGAGCTGAAGGCGGTGACGGCGCCGAAGGCGAAGAGGATGCGGCTGGGGCGCGCGCCCACCCAGCGCCAGGAGAGCACGGTGAAGGCAAGGCGGCGGTGCAGGTGGTGCACAAAGATGCCGCGCGCGAGGATAAACGCGCCGATGAAGAGAAACATGAGCGGGTCGGCAAAGGGGGCGAAGACGTCTTTGGCCGGAGCCACGCGCAGAGCGACGCAGGCGGCGGCGCCGAGGAGCGCGGTGACCGGCATGGGAATGGCTTCGGTGACCCAGAGAACGATGACGGCGGCCATGACGGCGGCCAGGCGGTGCGCCTCCGGGGAGAGCACCGGCAAGGGCGCGAGCAGCAGGGCCAGAAAGACGACCGGGGCGAGAACATGCCCGGCGCGACGGCGCAGGCGCGCGAAGCGCTCCTCGCCTGCCGTCAGTTTCTCCAGCACCTGGGGCGGATCGGTCACGGGGCAGCAAGGTAATGCGCGGGGAAAGGTAAGTCAATGCGGCAGCCAGGGCTGCGAGAAACCAGCGCAGCAGTTTTCTGTTGCAATTCGCGGCTGCGGACGGCAGTCTTCTTGTTTTGCCTGGCAGGAAACGGACCCTTAGTCTGGGCGGAATTCCGGGAGAAAGCCGCAACGTGCTGCAAAGCATTCGTTCTTACTTCGAGTTTGAGGCCCACGGCACATCGTTTCACCAGGAGGCCGTGGCCGGCGTGACCACGTTTCTCACCATGTCCTACATCATCGTGGTGAACCCGGCCATCCTGAGCGTGGCGGGGATTCCGGAAGGACCTTCGATGGTGGCGACCATTCTGACGGCCATCTTCGGCACGTTGCTGATGGGAATCTATGCGCGCCGGCCGTTCGCCGTGGCGCCGTACATGGGAGAGAACGCCTTCATCGCCTACACCGTGGTGGCGCTGCTCGGCTATCCGTGGCAGGTGGCGCTGGGTGCGGTGTTCATGGGCGGGATTCTGTTCGTTTTCCTTACGCTGATGCGGGTGCGGCAATGGCTGGTGCGGGCCGTGCCGGCCGCGCTGCGCTACAGCTTTGCCGTGGGGATCGGTTTGTTCATGAGTTTTATCGGGCTCAACGTTGCCGGAATCGTGAAACTGGGCACGCCGGGCGCGCCCGTGCAGGTGGGCGACCTGACGTCGCGACCGGTGCTGGTGGCGGTATTCGGATTTCTGCTGATCGCGGTGCTGATGATCCGGCGGGTGCCGGGAGCGATCCTGGCGGGCATACTGGGCACGACGTTGGTCGCCTATGCCGCCGGAGTGGGGACGGCGCCGCAAGCC
>CAYRII010000091.1:0-9628 GCA_964424245.1 uncultured Terriglobales bacterium
ACGTCGGCGATCTGCGAAATATTGCCGCTGGCCTCCTTCACCGCGATCACGTTGGGAATCTCCGCCAATCGCGCCAGCGTTGCCGGCTCGATGTTGGCTCCCGTTCGCCCCGGCACGTTGTACAGCACCAGCGGCTTGTCCACCGCCTCCGCGATGGCCGCGAAGTGGCGATACTGGCCTTCTTGTGTGGGCTTGTTGTAGTAGGGCGAAGCCGTCAGGATGGCATCCACGCCCTTGTGGGCGGCCACCGCCTTGGCTTTTTCGACCGCCTCTTGGGTCGAGTTGGACGTCGCTCCCGCCACGATGGGCGCGCGCCCGTTCACAACCTCGATGGTCAGATCAATCACGCGCAGCCACTCGTCGCGAGAAAGTGTCGGCGTCTCCCCGGTCGTCCCGCAGGGAACCAGGAAGTCAATCTTCGACTCAATCTGCCACTCGGCCAGCGCCTTGAGTGCGACCTCGTCAATCGCGCCATCGGCCTTGAACGGTGTTACCAGCGCAGTCCCGCATCCCCGTAGCTTCATGTCTAAAGATTACCCATCCTCCTTCGCAATGGCCAGCGTGTCGCGGACCTAGGACTGCAACACGTTGCGAAACTCAAAGAAGCCCTTGCGTCCCGCCAGCCACTCCGCGGCCAGCACGGCGCCCTCGGCGTAACCACGGCGCGACTGGGCTTCGTGCACCAGCGTCATCGTATCCCCGGAGGAAGCGAGCCTCACCTCGTGCCGGCCCACCACATCGCCCTCGCGCAGGGAAGTGATCTCCAGGCGCACTCCCGAAGCGTCTTCCACAATCTTCTGCAGCCTGGCCGCGGTCCCCGAAGGCTTGTCTTTCTTCTGCGCGTGGTGGCACTCCACAATCTCTCCCCTGTAACCACGTCCCAGCGCCGCCGCCGCCGTGCGCGCCACCTCAAAGAACATGTTCACGCCGACGGAAAAATTGGCTGCGTACAGAAACCCTATGCCGCCCTGTGCCACCAGTTCGCGCACCCGGGGAAGGCTCTCGTTCCAGCCCGTTGTCCCCACCACCATGTTGGTGCCCGCGATAGCGCAGGCAGCGATATTCGCCAGTACCGCCTTGGGCGTGGTGAAGTCCACCACCACATCCACGCTCGCCAGCGCTTCCCGCGTCAGCGCCCTGGCGTCCATGTTTTCCGCGCTGCCGAGCGCCCGCACCTGGTGCCCACGCTCCTCCGCCACCGCCGCCACCAGCGATCCCGTTTTGCCTTTGCCCAACACCAGCAGGTTCACGCCCGCCCCCAATGCCCGTCAGCGGCCGGCAGGGTACTCCCTCCGCCGCTCAGTCAAAAACCTCCGGGTCCACTTCGGCAAAAAACTTCTGGTGCAGCAGCCGGATGGTCCCGGGCACATCGTCCTCGTCCACCACGAAGCTGAGGTTGATTTCCGAAGCGCCCTGCGAAATCATGCGCACGTTCACGTCGGGTATGGCGCTGAACACCTTGGCCGCGATTCCCGGCGTGGCGCGGATGTTTTCTCCCACCAGGCAGACGATGGCCTTGCGTCCTTCGTACTTCACGTCCGCCAGTTTTCCCAGGTCGCGGGCGATGGCGGGGATGGCTTCGTTCGAGTCCACGGTCAAAGACACGCTCACTTCGGAGGTGGAAACCATGTCCACTGCGCAACGATGGCGGTCAAACACCTCGAAAATGGACTTCAAAAACCCGTGCGCCATCAGCATGCGCGTGGCCGCCACATCCACGATGGTGATGCGCTTCTTTGCGACGATGGCCTTGAAGATGTTCGCGCACCGGGGCGCGCGCGTGGCAATCCGCGTCCCCTCGCATTTGGGGTTGCGCGAGTTCAGGATCAGCACAGGAATGTTTTTCTGGATGGCGGGCAGCAGCGTGGCCGGATGCAGCACCTTGGCGCCGAAGTAAGCCAGCTCAGCGGCCTCGTCGAAGCTCAGCACCTTGATGCGGTGCGCGTCCGGGCAGAGGCCAGGGTCGGTGGTCATCATGCCGTCCACGTCCGTCCAGATCTCGATGCGCTCCGCGGCGAGGCTCGCGCCCACGATGGCCGCCGAAAAATCCGAGCCGCCGCGTCCCAGCGTGGTGGTCACTCCTTCCTTCGTGGCGCCCAGGAAGCCGGCCATCACCGGCACGCAGCCGTCCTCCACCAGAGGTTGCAGGCGCGCTGCCAGGCGGTCCTGAGTTTCGTCGAGCAGCGGAAGAGCGCGCGTGTGCGTGGCGTCGGTGACGATGGTTTCCCGCGCGTCCACCAGTTGCGCCGGAACTTTGCGCGCGGAGAAAGCGGCGGTGACGATCTTGCTGGAAACGCGCTCGCCGAATCCCAACACGTGGTCGGTGGTGCGCGGCGTCAGCTCGCCCACGGCGGCGATGCCGAGCAGGAGCTCCTGGAGCGCGTCAAAGTCGGACTCCAGTTCCGCGTGGACGCCGGTGTAAAGGCCCGTGCCCAGCAACTCTCCTGCCACGGTGTAATGCCGCTCGCGCAGGGCGCGCGCCAGGGCCAGCGCGCCCTCGCGGTCGCCCGCGCCCGCCGCCCGGCCCATGCTGAAGAGTTGGTCGGTCACCCGCGACAGCGCGCTCACGATGACCACTGGATGCTCGCCCGCGCGCTGGCGCACGATGCCGGCTGCGCGGTCGATGGCGGCCGCGTCCTCTACGGACGTACCGCCGAACTTCATCACGATCATCGCTGCACCGCGCCCGGCTGCATCAGTCCAGATAGCCTTGAATTTTGAGGAGTTCTGCGTTCAACAGCGCTGCGCCCGCAGCGCCCCTTATGGTGTTGTGCGAAAGCACGGTGAATTTCCAGTCGAGCAGGCCGCACGGCCGCAGGCGGCCCACGGTTACCGCCATGCCGTGCCCGCGCTCGGCATCGAGCCGCGGCTGCGGACGGTCGGGCGTTGCATCGTACATCACCGGCTGGGCCGGTGCGCTGGGCAGTTTTTTCTTCTGGGGCACGCCGCGGTAGGCGTTCCACGCGCCCACGATCTCGTTCGCCTTTGCTTTCTTGGCCAGCTTTACGGAGACCGATTCCAGATGTCCGTCCTCCACCGCCACACGGTTGCACTGCGCGCTTATGGCGAACGTCGCCGCCACCACGCGCGAGCCGTTCAACCGCCCCAGCATCTTGCGCGACTCCGCCTCCATCTTTTCTTCTTCTCTGGGAATGAAGGGAATCACGTTGCCCAGGATGTCCAGCGAAGCCACTCCCGGGTATCCCGCCCCGCTCACCGCCTGCATGGTCACGGCAAATACCTTTTCCACGCCGAAGGCCCTGTGCAGCGGCGCCAGCGCCAGCACCAGTCCCAGCGCCGAGCAGTTGGAGTTGGTGACGATAAAGCCGCCTGACTTGCGCCGCCAGGGCTGGCGCTCCAGCAGTTTCAGGTGCTCCGGATTGACCTCGGGGATCACCAGCGGCACATCCGCGCGCATGCGGAAGGCACTGGAATTGGACACCACCGCACAGCCCTCCGCCGCGAAGCGAGGCTCAAGCTCCGCCGCGACCGCGGCATCCAGCGCGGAGAAAATCAAGCGCGGTGCGCCCCTGGGTGAGGCCGGAGATACTCGCAGGACAGCGGCCGAGTCCGGCAACGTTGATTTCAGGCGCCAGCGCGCAGCGTCGCCGTAAGACTGTCCCGCAGAGCGTTCGGACGCACCCAGCCAGGCCACCTGGAACCAGGGATGGTTCTCCAGAAGCTGCACGAATCGCTGTCCCACTACGCCCGTTGCGCCCAGGATGCCGACGGGAATCCTCGTTTTTTTCATAGGCTGCAAGAGAATTGTACACGCCGCCGCACAGCCACGCAGCCGCGCTTCCGCATCCCGCAAGCGGCGCAAATCTGGTATGCTCCGCACTCTCCACCCCAGCCAGGGGCCGCAAGAAGGCGGTGTTCCATGCCGGAAATGCGCCAAAACCGATTCACCAAGGAATGGGTGATCCTCGCCACCGAGCGCGCCAAGCGCCCCGACCAACTGGTGGCCAAGCGGGAAGTGAAGAAGCTGGAATCGTACGATGCCAAGTGCCCGTTTTGCGCCGGCAACGAGGCGCAGGCGCCGCCGGAGGTCATGCGCCTGCCCGCGGGCACGCACGAGCCGTGGCAGGTGCGCGTGGTGGCCAACAAGTTCTCCGCCCTGGCGCGCGAGGGCCAGCCGACGCGTTCGGTGCAGCGCTCGCGGCGCACCATCAACGGCGTGGGCATCCATGACGTCATCGTGGAAGCGCCCCGGCACGACGTCACCACGGCCCTCTTGCCGGCGCAGCACGTGGCTCAGATCATGCGCATGTACAAGCAGCGCTTCGACGCCGCGCACGCCGACCCGCGCGTGGCCAACGTGATTCTGTTCAAGAACCACGGTGCGGGCGCGGGAGCCAGCCTGGAGCACCCCCACTCGCAGATGATCGCCACGCCCGTTATCTCCTCGCAGGTGCGGGCGCGCCTCTACGAAGCCATCCGCCATTACGACGAGTTCGGCGAATGCATCTTCTGCCAGGTGCTGGAGGAAGAACTGCAGGAAAAATCGCGCATCATTCTGTCCACCGACCATTTCGTGGCGCAGGCGCCGTTCGCCACCCCCACTCCGTTCGGCATCCACATCTATCCGCGGCGCCACATGGCGTCGTTCGGCGAGGTCAACGAAATCGAAATCGAAGACCTGGGCGGCGTGCTGCGCACCGTCCTGGCCAAGCTCTACGTGGGCCTGGAAAACCCGGACTTCAACTACACGGTGCGCACTGCGCCTGCAGAAACCGCCGGGGAAAAGCACTACCACTGGTACATCAGCATCATTCCCCGGCTCACCAAGGTGGCCGGCTTCGAATTAGGTTCAGGAATGTTCATCAACGTCGTGCTTCCCGAGGCGGCGGCGGAGTTCCTGCGTGGAGTGGATATCAGTGCGTTGGGCGACAGCCAGTAGGGAAACGAACGATTGAGAGAAGATCGGTAGCGGCGAATCGGAAAGCTTCTTTCTACTCCGCCGGAACTTCCACAACTTCCTTCTTCACCAGGTACTCGTCAATGAGCACGGCGGCCAGCGCCGCCGAAGGCACGGCGACCAGCGCGCCCAGGATTCCGGCCAGCGCGCCGCCCAGGATCAGGGCCGTGATCACCGCCAGCGGAGGCAGGTCCACGGTGGACTGCATGATGCGCGGCACGAGCACCGCGTTTTCCACCTGCTGATAGGCGACGTAGAACCCCACCACCGCCGCCAGCTTGCCCCAGGAATCGATGGCCGCCACCACGCCGGCAACCACAATGGTCGCCACCGGCCCCACCACCGGGATCAGGTTGGCCAGTCCGGCAAACACCGCCAGCGCGTAGTAATAGCGCACGCCCAGCAATCCCAGAACGATGGCGCTGACCACGCCCAGCAGGATCATCAGTGCTCCCTGGCCGATCAGCCAGTAACTCATGCGCTTGCGCCCGCGCAGCAGGGTGGCCTCCAGCCGGGTGCGCTGGGAGCCGGAGAACATGGAGAGAAACCAGCGGAAGGCGCGCTCTCCGTCCAGAATGAAATACACGGTGAGGATGAGCCAACTGAATAGCCAGAAAACACCGCCGGCAACCTTGGCAAACAGGCCAAAGGCGCCGCCGACGGCTTCATCGGCATACTGCTGCAGCGATGCAGGGTCGAAGTTCCCGGCCAGGGGCACATCTTTCAAGCGCTCGCCCACGGATGCGACGTGCCGCGGCCACTCGGCCGCGAGGGCGCGCGCATCGCGAAAAATGGGCGGAAACGCAAAGGCAAACAGGAAGGTCAGCAGCGCCACTCCGCCGGCCAGCAGCAGCACAACGGCCACGCCCTTGCCCGGCCGCCAACCGCCCAGCCGGACCTTTTGGATAGCCAGCAGGGCGGGAGAGAGCACCACGGCGAACAGCGCGCTGACATAAATGAGAAGCAAGACACTGCGGGCGAGATAGGCGACGTAGAGACCCATCGCCAGGAGAAAGACAAACAAAATATCCGAGCGATACGGCGAGGGCATTGGGTCTCGACTCTGATCCGGAGGCAGTTCAGGGTGTGCGGCGCCTCCTCCGGGCGGCGCTAGCGGTCTCAGTCCCGCAGGACCTCAATGTTCTGCCCTGCAATCAGCACTCGCACCAGCCGGTGCTTGTCCATGCTGTCCAGCCAAAGCGACCATTCAATTCCTTCTGATTCCAGCTTAAAGCGCTGCAGTTCGCGCTCCGAGCCGCGGATCTTCACTTTGTCCGCGCCCAAATACTCCAGGCTGACCATCAGCGGACGGTGTTGCTGGGGTACGAAGGCGCCAAACTGCGTCTTGGCCAGGCTGCAACCTTCGCCTCCTTCGGGACGCGGCACGCAACTGCTCCCAATGTACCTCCAGAGGAGCAGTTGGCGATGACTGAAAAAATTGTCGTCCAGAACACTCGTAGACGCCGGCAAAAAGAACGGAAGCTCGCGCTTTTCCTGTTCTCCCAGGGTGATGTGTTCGATCAGGAACTGGTCGCTTACTTCCAGAACCGCCTGCGACTTGCCCGGGCTCACCTCGTTCCACTCATATCGCACCAGATCGCCGTTGGACGAGAGGTGGAGGACTGCAGTCTGTGCGGCGGCAGAGCTGCCCTCCTCGACCTTGAACTCGGAACGCATGATGCTGCCGTCGGGCCGCTGCTCAATCTGAAACGTCTCCGTGGCCACGCGCTTGCCGCTGACGTACACGCCATACGACCCGCCATCTACAATCTGCGCGTCCTTGGCGGACTTATCCGCTGCGGGAAGCCATGCGGCAGGGACCAGTGTCACCGCCATCGTGATCGCAACCAGTCTCCTGTTCACTCCGCCTCCTGCGGGGAAATTTGCGGTATCAGGTTCAGCGCCACCGCAATCTCGGCAGCCACTTCCTCCGGGGTTTTCGCTGCGCTGGCGACTTCGAGGTCCGCCCCGCGATAGCCGGGCAGGCGCGCCTCCAAAAGAGCGCCAAAGCCGGATTCGTTCTGCAATAACGGCCGCTCGCCTGCCGCCTGCATACAGCGCTGCCTCAGGGTTTCAAGCGGCGCGCTCAAGAACACGAGTCTGCCTTCGCTGCGGCGCAGTTGCAACGCGCGCGGCGAATCCGCGAGTGTTCCACCGCCCAGCGCCACCACCGTTGGTCCCATCTCCTGCAGAGCCTCCAGCAGGGAATCGAATGCTCCCTGCTCGGCAGCTCGAAAAGCGGCTTCGCCGGATTGGCGAAAGATTCCCGCGATGTTTTGGCGCTCGCGCTTTTCCACCATCTGGTCCAGGTCCACGAAACGCCAGCCCAGTTGCAGAGCCAGAGCGCGTCCCACGGAGGTCTTGCCCGCCCCCATGAATCCCGTCAGGAACACGGCCCGGACTGGATTCGCCGCCATGGGCAGGTTTTCACGTCGGTCGCAGCGAAATTTCCTACTGCTTTTTCACGCGGATTGTACCACTGATGCTGAGGAGCTGAACCAGGGAGGAACCGGAGTGGGAAGTACCTGCAAAGGAACTGCCTGACCTGCGCGAAAACGGTGTGCGCTCCTTCTCCACCATGGGGACTTCGTTCTGCACAGCGCCCTTGTCCGACCGGGCGGTCAGGGAGACGGAGGCGTATTCCGGAACGCTGACTTCGATGTTGCCGGAGTGCGTGAACAGGGCGTAGTCGCCTCCCGTGCCGAAATCGCCGTCGTAAAAGATGTTGCCGCGCGTGGCCGTGACGCGCATCTTGGGGCCGATGACCCGGCTCATGGAAACGTTGCCGCTCAGGGAACGGACTTCCAGTTCGCTGTCCACAATGTTGGCCAGGGTGATGTGGCCGCTCAGGGTGCGGATGTGCACATGGGACTGCGAAAGATCGCGCGCTTCAACCGAGGCGTGGTCGCCTTCCAGCGTGACGTCGCCGCGCAGGCGCTCGGCACGGATGGGGCCGCCGGCGGCGCGCACGTTCACATTGCTCGTCTGGGGAACGGTGACCTCATACTCCACGCGGCGTTCCTCGTTGCTGGCATCGCCGACGGAGTGGGTCCACACTTCGATGCGGTTGGCGTTCTGGTTGCTGGCGATCTCTACCTTGTCGGAGTACGTGGTAGCCACGATCACCACCTGGCGCCCGGGCCCGCCCTTGACGGTCACCTGGCCCTTCAGATTCACCACGGTCACGCTGGGATTCTGGCCCACGGTAAAACGAATTTCTTTCCGTGTCTGTGCGGAAAGCGTGGGAATGGCCACGCAGGCGATTACCATCCCGGCCAGGGTTGCATTTCTCCAGTTGCGCTTCATGATGCTACTCCGCTCAGTTTCCTCAGGTTGACTGCCGGCTTCTCTCCGGCCTTCGTCTCAGTCCAAGGAGCGTGACATGGCCATCTCATACACCATGGCCTTCTGTTCGTAGGCTTCCAGCAACTGTTCCCGCGCCCTCGCGTCGTTGGGATTTTCTTGCACCGACTTGGTTGCCTCCGCAATATGGGCGTTCACGTTCTTCAAGCTGGTCTCGTAGGCAGCGCGCATGGCGGGCGACCGGTCCGAAAAACCATCCAGCAATCTCAGGTCTTCGGCATCAATGACGGTCGCCGCTGGTTTCGTCGCCAGAGGTTCCTGATTGGTCCGCAACGGCTGGTAGGTGAGAACCAGCCCGACGGCCATCACTGCCATCGCGGCCACGGCACCCAGGCGCCATGCCGCCGGCCAGCTCAACCAGCCCACCGCCGGTTGCGGCTTGAGAGCTGGCATGGTCGAAATTTCTCGAATGAGGCCTTCCTGCTCCAGCGCCGCCTGCAGCCGGGTCCACACGTGCGGGCCGGGTTCTTCCAGCGGCATTTGCCGTGCTTGCTCGCAAATGGCTCCCAACTCCTGCACCAGGGCGGAGCACTCCGGGCAGGCGCCGAGATGCGTCTGCTGCTCCGCGTTTCCGGAGCCTTCCATCAACTCAACCAGTTCGTTCTGAAACTCCCTGCAATCCATAACTGCAAAACTCGCTTTCCGTTCGGCCCCTCGATCGCTTCCTGTCCTAATCTTAATCTTACTTCTTTTCCGATTTCCGGGAGCGCTCGAAAAGCAACAGCTCCCGTAATTTCATGCGCGCCTTGTGCAGCTGCGACTTGCTGTTCCCCACCGAGCATCCCATCATATCCGCAATCTCGTTGTGCTCGTAACCCTCCACGTCGTGCAGCACGAATATCGTGCGGTAGCCGGCCGGCAGGTTCCCAATGGCGCGCCCCAGGTTCAGCCGGTCCACGGAGCCGGACAACGACAAATCCTCGGCGCCGAACTCCCGCTTGGGACCTTCCTCGCCCATGGGCTCGGTGGCTTCTTCCAGCGAAACCAGCTGCAGGCCCTTCTTGCGCAGGTGCATCAGCACCACGTTGACCGAAAGCCGGTGCAGCCAAGTGGAGAAGGCCGACTCGCCGCGAAAGGTGCTGATCTTGCGAAACAACTGCAGGAATGCCTCCTGCGTCAGGTCTTCCGCCTCGGTCGGATTTCCGGTCATGCGCAAACACAGCGAATAAACCCTTCGTTTGTGCAGGGTGTAGAGCGCCTCAAACGACTCTGCATCCCCCTCTTTGGCCCTGGCAATCGCCTCGGCTTCGTTCCGTCCAGGCGCTGGTGACTTTCGTCCTTGGGTCAATCTGGCCTTTTCGGGGCCGCTGTTGAGAATAGATGCGGCCAACTGGTTGCTCGTTGTAT
>CAYRII010000092.1:0-9547 GCA_964424245.1 uncultured Terriglobales bacterium
CGAACTAGGCCAGGTCGAGCTGGCGCAGAAAACGGTCGCTGAGGCAGTAGAATCTGCGCAAGAGGCTTGTACGGCGTCGATCGAGTCACGCAAACGGATGAAGAAAACCGAGATCGCAGCGCGGCTGCTGGCCCGGCGACTTTCCGCCATTGCGCGTACGCTTGCTTTGGATGACCGTCCACAGGTGGAATCCGCCGTGGAACGCCTGGAAGAAATGCGACGCAAGATCTTGAATGAGATGTTCGCCAAGAAGAAAAAGAAGGACTAGGACCGTTCATGAAGAGAGCCTGGATGTCGTTGTTGATAGCGGTTGTGGCGCTTGGCTTTGTCGTGCCCGCCGGGGCGCGCCGCGATCCCTTGAACGATCTGGAGATCGAGGAATTGCGCGAGGCGGCGCAGGACCCGCCCAAACGCCTCAAACTCTTGCTGAAGTTCACGCGCGACCGCATGGCGCTGATTGACGCTCTGCGTGCCGAACCAGGCGGATCGAAGGACCGGAGCCGCCGCATGCATGATCTTCTGGAGGACTTCGGCATCCTGGTCGATGAACTGGACAATAATGTGGAAACTTATGCCGCGCGCAAATCGGATCTACGAAAGCCGCTGCGCGCGATTGTCCAGGCGGACAACGAATTCCTGGAAAAGCTGCGCTCGCTCAAAGCGATTGCGGCGGCCGACCCGGCCCTGGCCGAAGAGGCCAAGGAATACGAATTCATCCTCGAAGATGTTACGGATTCCGTCCAGGCAAGCCTGGAGACCGCCTTGGAAACCCTGCAGGCCCAGGATTTGGCGGCGCGCGATCCGAAAAAGAAGAGATGATGCACCCGCACTGTCCAACCTCTCCCTGTTCCCTGCCCCGGATATTCCCGATCGGGCGGGCATGACCCCAAAGTGACCGGCCAACTCCGTTCCATCTTCCAGCACGCTTATCGTGAGTTGCGGCCGCGCGCAGCCATGCCCGGTTTCTCCGTCGAGTTTTATCCCTTCGCGGGACTCAACAACACCATTCGCCTGCGCGACGGACGGGCGCTGGTGCGTTTGTCAGACCTGCTGGAGGGAGCACCGCAACCGGTGCTGGAGGCAATTGCGCACATCCTTCTGGCGAAGCTTTGCCGCAGGCGCATTCACCCGCACCATGTCCGGACATACCGCACGTACGTTTCCCGGCGGGAGATCACGGCGGGCATGCATCGGATCCGACGTACGCGGGGGCGCAAGCGCATCCTCGGCGTAAAAGGGCACATCTATGACCTGCTGCAGATCTTTGAGGAGCTGAACTCCCGCTTCTTTCACGGGCTGCTGGCGGCGCCGCGGATTACCTGGAGCCGCAACGCGTCGCGCAACAGTTTGGGGCATTACGATCCCGCGCACAACGTCATCGTGATCAGCCGCATTTTCGACTCCGCCCGGGTGCCGCGCTACGCTGTGAACTACATTGTGTTCCATGAGATGTTGCACCTGAAATATCCCGTCCGCGTTCGCCGGGGGCGCCGCATGGTGCATCCCGCTTCCTTTCGCGCCGAGGAAAAACGATTTTCCCAGTTGCAGCAAGCCAAGGCCTGGCTCAAGCAGCTTTCCGGGAACCCCGCGGTTGCAGAGCCTGATTGACGCCGGTCTCCGGGGCGCGTATTATGTAATTGAAATTGAAATTCATTTTCAATATTGGACTTTTCCTCGATGTTGCAGTCTTTGATCGTGACTCTGCGCGAGGGCGTCGAGGCCGCCCTCATCGTTGGCATCACTCTTGCCTATTTGTCTAAGATCGGCCGGGCGAACCTGCACCGGACCGTCTATGCCGGGTTGGCCGCGGCCCTGGCGGGCAGCGTTGCGATTGCCCTTGTCCTGACCCACACCGGCATTTCGCCGGAGTTGTTCGAGGGCTGGGTGATGCTGGTGGCCGCTTTCTTTGTGGTCACCGTGATTGTGTTTATGGCGCGGTCTGCGCGTGGCCTGCGCCAGCAGATTGAGACCAGAGTCGACAGTTTTACCGGGACAAGTTCGCGCATTGGTCTGTTTCTGTTTGTTTTCCTCATGGTCCTCCGCGAAGGCGCGGAAACCGTTTTGATTCTCTCCGCGGTTTCCATCAACAGCAGCGAGTTGATGAGCCTGTTCGGCACTCTGCTCGGCCTGGCCCTGGCGGTGGCCTTTGGAGTGATGTTTGTCCGGGGGAGTGTGCGCATCAACCTGCAGAAGTTTTTTCGGGTCACTTCGGTGATTCTCACCTTCGTGGCGGCCCAACTGGTGGTTTCCGGAGTGCACGAGCTTTCCGAGGCCGGAGCTTTGCCGGCCTCGCGAGAGTCCATGGCCCTGGTGGGCCCGATCGTGAGGAACGATCTTTTTTTTGTTGTCACGATTCTGGCTTTGGCGGCCCTGATGGTTTTGTTTGAGTACCGGCGCCGGGCCCCGGCTCCGGCCGTGGCCGCCTCGGGCGCCGCCGATCGCAAAGCGGAATGGAGCGCGCGGCGCGAGCGCCGCTGGATGGCCGCCGTCTATCTAAGCTCCTTCGTTTTCATTGTGCTCATCACGGCGCAATTCATCTACGCAAGAAGCACAACTTCCCTTTCCCCGGCCGCCTCGGTCCCCATTTTGCAAGGCCAGGTTCGGGTTCCCCTGGCGGAGGTGTTTGACGGGACACTGCATCGCTACGTGGTCGAGATCGAGAGCACCAGGGTGCGCTTTCTGCTCTACCAGAAGCCGGACGGCACCATTGCCACTGTCTTCGATGCTTGTGAGATTTGTGGCGCCGTCGGCTTTTACCACACCCCGGCTGGCATCGAGTGCAAGAACTGCGCCGCTCCCATTGCACCGCAGTCGATGGGCCAGGCCGGAGGATGCAACCCCATTCCCTTCCCCTCCCAGATCACCGAAGATGCGGTGTTGATCCAGGAATCCGCGCTGGCGGCTGGCGTGGCCCACTTTCGGTAGCGGCATGTTTATCCGTCTGGTTTACGAATCTTTTCGCAGACAGCGCCGACGCAAGTTTCTGGCCGGCGCTGCCGTTGCCATGGGTATGGCTGTTACCACCGCCATGCTCGCCGTTGCCACGGACATCGGCGACAAGATGGCGCGCGAATTGCGCACCTACGGCGCCAACCTTGTGGTCTATCCGCAAGAAGACACGCTCGATGTGGAGATCGGCGGCGTAAGCCTGAAACCCGTAAGCGAAGGTGGGTTCCTGAACGAAGCGGACTTGCCCAAGATCAAGGGGATTTTCTGGCGCCACAACATCGTGGGCTTCGCGCCTTTTCTGCCGTTGTCCGCTTCCCTGCTCGCGGACGAACACTCCGATGCGGTTCCGGTCCAGGTGCTGGGAACGTATTTTGCCAAGTCGCTCGAGCTTGGTGGGGAAAGCTTTGTGGCCGGTGTTCGCTCGACCCATCCCTGGTGGAAGGTGTCCGGCTCCTGGCCTGCGGACAACGCACGGGAAGTGCTGCTCGGCAAAACGCTGGCGGGCCAGCTCGGCCTGACAGAAGGCACAACGGTAACAGTCTCCGGACGAGCGGCCAGGGTGACCGGTGTTCTCTCCACGGGAGGGCCGGAAGACTCCGCCGTCGTTGCGCCTTTGTTTCTGGCGCAGGAGATCGCGCAACGGCCGGGTGCCGTGCGGCGCATCTACGTGAGTGCCCTCACCAAGCCCGAGGATGCCTTTGCGCGGCGCGATCCGGCTTCCATGACTCCCGCCGACCGGGATCGCTGGTACTGCTCTCCCTACGCGCTGTCCATCGCCTATCAGCTGCGCGAGACCATTCCCCATGCCGAGGCGGAGCAGATTCGCCAGGTTGCCCAGAATGAGGGCACCGTGCTCTCGCGCATCGAAGGGCTCATGCTTCTGGTGGCGGTGGCTGCGCTCCTGGCGGCGGGACTGGCGGTGTCGGCAGCGATGTCGTCTGCGGTGCTGCAGCGGCGGCACGAAGTGGGAATCATGAAGGCCCTCGGCGCCAGCAACGCGGCCGTGGCTTCGATTTTCTATGTCGAAGCGGTGCTGATCGCGATTCTGGGTGGAACCGTCGGCTTCGGACTGGGTTCCCTCCTGGGACAACAGATCGGTGCCCGCATCTTTGGGTCCAGCATTGAAGTTGCGCCCGTGCTTTTGCCACTGGTTCTGGGCCTCTCCGTCACGGTGACCCTGGCTTCCAGCGCGTCCAGCGTATGGAACGCCACGCGCTATGAACCCGCCGACGTACTGCGAGGAACAGCGTGAGCGTTGCGAATTCCCAATCCGCAAGGCCAATACAGGCCAGGTCCCTCCCCATGTTCCTGCGCTTGCTGATCAGTGCGGCGGCGGTGGAACGCGCCCGCACTCTGACCGCGGTGCTGGCGCTGACCGTCGTGGCGGCTACGGTCTCTGCCCTGCTCAATCTCTATGTGGACGTGCAGGCCAAGCTGCGCCGCGAGTTTCGCGGGTACGGCGCCAACCTTGTAGTTCTGGGAAGCAACGGGCAAACCTTGCCGGAGGATGCCCTGGAGCGAGTGGACGCGACGATTGGCGGCCGTGGCGTGGCCGCGCCCTTCGCCTACGTGGTTGCCAGAACCTCTGACGGTTCTCCGGTGGTTGTTGCGGGCACAGACATGGAGCGCGCCCGCAAATTGAATTCCTGGTGGTGGGTCACGCGGTGGCCCCATGGCTCGCTTCAGGCCCTGCTTGGGACGCGTGCCGCCATCGTCCTGGGAGCCGACCGGCCCTTCGACCTCTCATTTCGTGGGCGCACCCTGCGGCTTTCTCCGGCGGGCACGCTGCAGACGGGCGCCGCAGAGGACAGCCGGATCTATCTGTCGATGCATGATTTTGTTGCATGGACCAGTGTTGGTTTGTCAGCCATTGAAATCTCCGCTTCCGGAACGCCGGAGGAGATCGCCAGCCTCGCGGAAAGTTTGGCGGCCAAACTTCCGGAAGCCGAAATCCGGCCCGTTCGTCAGTTGGTGGAGGCAGAGACGCGCGTACTTGGGCGAACGCGCATGACCTTTCTGGCGGTAACAGGCGTAATCATTCTCACGGCCGCTCTCTGCGTCCTCTCCACGCTGATGGCGGCAGTCTTCGACCGCCGTAAGGACTTTGCCCTGATGAAAGCACTGGGCGCATCGGAGGGCGCGGTCCATGCTGTGGTCGCGGCGGAAGCGGCCTTGCTCGGCGCCGTCGCTGCCCTGCCGGGATATCTGCTGGGCGCGGGCATCGCCGCGTGGATCAGCCAGGCCAGCTTTCATGCCGGCATGCAGCCCCGCTTGATCGTGCTCCCTCCGGTATTGGCGGGCTCGGTTTTGCTGGCGGTACTCTCTGCGGTGGCGCCCATCCTCAGCTTGAGAAGAATTCAGCCGGCGGCTTTGCTGAAGGGAGAATAATGGGGATCGAGCTCCTCGGAGTTGGCAAGACCTACACTTCGCAGGCGGGCGTGCCGCCGGTTCGCGCCCTGGATAACGTTACGCTGTCCGTCAATTCCGGTGAATGGCTTGCCGTGATGGGCCCCTCCGGTTCCGGTAAGTCCACGCTCGTAAATTTGATTGGCTGCCTCGATTCCCCCACTTCGGGAGGCATCGTGGTCGAGGGCACCGATGTCGGGAAACTCGTGCCGCAGGCTTTGAACAGGTTTCGAGCGGAGACCATTGGTTTCATCTTTCAGCAGTTTCATCTCATCCCGTACCTGACGGCTCTGGAAAACGTAATGCTGGCACAGTACTTCCATAGCATGACAAACGAAGGGCAGGCGCTGGAGGCTCTGCAACGGGTTGGGCTGGCGGACCGGGCCGGTCATCTGCCGGCGCGGCTATCCGGCGGCGAGCAGCAGCGCGTGTGCATTGCTCGCGCGCTGATCAATGATCCCAAAGTCATCCTGGCCGATGAGCCCACCGGCAACCTCGACGCCCAAAACGAAGAGATTGTCCTGCGCCTGTTGCATGAGTTGCACCGGCAGGGGCGCACTCTGGTCATGGTGACCCACGATCCAACGGTGGCACAACAAGCTGACCGCCGAGTGGATCTGAGCCACGGGCACATCGCGGCGGAGACCGTCTATGTGGCGGTCGGCGCTTGCAACTCCAAGGTCGGCTAGGCGACGTCAGGAGATCGTGGTCCCTGCCTTGTCACTGAAGAGTCAGGTGGGCTAGGCCCTTTCTGCTAGTACAACTTGAAGTCCACTTCGACGTTGATGCGCACGGCCACCGCGACTCCGTTCCTGCGGGCCGGTTCAAACTTCCACTGGCGCACAGCTTCGATTGCCTTTTCGTCCAGGCCCATCCCCAGGCTGCGCGAGACGCGCACCTCTCTGGGCCGGCCATCCGCTCCTACGACCATCCATAGAACCACTATTCCCTGGTGTTTCGCGCGCCGTGCCGGCTCGGAATACTCCGGGTCAGGAGTGAATACAGGCCGCGGAGCGGATATGCCTCCACCGACCTGGAACACGCCGCCACCCGTTCCGCCGCCTCGACCCTGTCCGAAGCCAGGTCCGTCGCCGGAACCCACGCCGCCGCCGGATCCCGTGCCAATGCCGCCGCCCGATCCCGTGCCGTTGGAAAGAACTGCGGCCACTGCGGCCAGTGGATCTCCCATGTTGGGCAGATTCACTTCCGGCAGCCTTACTTCGGGCGGGATGACCACGGTCGGCTCCATGGCCAGCTTGGGATTCTCATTGCGCAAGATCACTGCCGGTGGGGTGAACTGGTGCATGGCCGCTTTGGGCAGCTTGCCCTTCGGTGCCTGCAGCTTGTCCCGATCGCCTCCGCCGCCGCCACCGCCCGTGCGGTCGTCGACTTTGTTGGAAAGCGGCATGTAAACCGACACATCAGGCGCTGCCAGGCTGACCACCTGCTGGCCTTGAACCTGCCGGGCCACCCTGGCGCCGGCGATGGAAACGCCAATCAGCATGCCCGCAAAAGCTCCGTGAATGACCAGCGTGCCGATCATGCCCTTGCGACGATAGTCATAGGTTCCCCACAAATCCCGCACCGGGACTGGACGCGAAGTCAGGACCAGGGGAGGAAGCTTTTCCGGGAACAGCGTGTCGCGAAGGTTTTCCGCCAGCGATTGCCACCACGGCTTGGCGACATGCACGTTTCGAACAGCGACGGGCCGCGAAGTGAGGTTGAGGGGCGGGAGTTTTTCCGGAAACAGTTCGTCCCTCAGGCCTGCCATCAGCGAACGCCACCAGGGCAGATCCAGATTCAGCGGAACGACGTCGGCAGCCGGCTTGGCGGTAAGTTGCAGCGGCTCGGGTTCCCGCGAAAACAGGGCGTCACGAACGTTGGATGGGAACGTGCGCCACCAGGGCTGGTCAACTTCGAGAAGAAGCCGAGCCAGGGGGAGATTCGTTTCGTCGCTGGAGCGAATACCGTGTCCCTCTTGCGGCATAGATTCGGTTTGATCTCCGCCCGGTTCATGACCGGCTTCTCCATACAAGATGACCAGGAAGGCTCAAAAGTTGCTTTTCTGGTCCGGAATCCCGGTTTCATGTCCCGCCGGTTCCAGAAACAGTACGGACTGGACCTGGTTTCCGGATGCGTAAGAAAGAAAAGAACTTCCACCTCCCACGATGGACGGGGAATGGCTCGCTCCCTATAATGAAAATCGAGTCGCGCATCGCGGAGCCTGAATGGAAGCACCCTTGGACCTTAAGTCGACCCTGAGCCTGCCCAAGACGAGCTTCTCCATGAAGGCCAACCTGCCGCAGACCGAGCCCCAAATGCTCGAGCGGTGGGACAAGATGCGCCTCTACGAGCGCATCCGCGAGGCCCGCAAGGGGGCGCCCGTCTTCCTGCTCCACGACGGCCCGCCGTACGCCAACGGCCCCATCCACCTGGGTCACGCCCTGAATAAGTGCCTGAAGGATTTTGTGGTCAAGACTCGCACCATGGCGGGCTTCGACTCACCCTACGTTCCCGGCTGGGACTGCCACGGCCTGCCCATCGAGATCAAGGTGGACGAAATGCTGGGCCGCAAGAAACTGGAGATGGCTCCTCTTGAGGTCCGGCGCGCCTGCCGCCAGTACGCGGAAAAATACCTCGATCTGCAACGTGAACAATTCAAGCGCATCGGCGTCTTCGGCCGCTTCGACCGTCCTTACTCCACCATGTCACCCGAGTACGAATCCGTGGTAGTGGCCACATTTTTTCATTTCCTTGAGCACGACGCCGTTTACAAGGGATTGAGGCCGGTCCTCTGGTGCCTCTTTGACAAGACTGCCCTGGCCGAGGCTGAGGTGGAGTACGAGAACCACACCAGCCCCAGCGTGTGGGTAAAGTACGCGCTGACCAGCGATCCCGCGAGCCTCGATCCGGCGCTGGCCGGCAAGAAGGTTTCGACCATTATCTGGACCACGACGCCGTGGACGCTGCCCGCTTCGATGGCGGTGGCGTTTCACCCCGTGAAGGAATACGTTGCGCTGCAGTCCGGCGAAGAGGTTTTCATTGTTGCGGAGGTGCTCTCCGACGCCACGGCGCAAAAATGCGGACTGGCGGGAGCAGAAACCATCGCTCGGTTCCCCGGGCGCAAGCTGGAACACACCACCTTCGCGCACCCTTTTCTCGAACGCTCGATCGTGGGAGTGCTCGCGGACTACGTGACCATGGATCAGGGCACGGGCGCCGTGCATACCGCTCCTTCGCACGGCGCGGACGATTTCTACACCGGTGCCCGCTACCACCTGGACCAGACCTGCAACGTGGATGAATCCGGACGGATGCGGCACGGCCTTCCTGAATACGACGGCCGCACCGTCTTTGACGCCAATCCGCACATCGTGAAACTGTTGCAAGCACGCGGCGCTTTGCTGGCCTCGGAAACTCTCGAACACTCGTATCCGCACTGCTGGCGTTGTCACAACCCGGTGATTTTCCGCGTCACCGAGCAGTGGTTCATCTCCATGGAGAAAGCGCTGAACGGCACTCCCCTGCGCCAGCGGGCGCTCGACGAAATCCGCAAGGTAGAGTGGGACCCCGCCTGGGGCGAAGAGCGTATTGCCAACATGGTCGCCACGCGGCCCGATTGGTGCATCTCGCGGCAGCGTGTGTGGGGAGTTCCTATCGCCGTGTTTTTCTGCGAAGGTTGCGGCCAGCTGCTGCGCTCCGCGGAGGCCAACCGTGCAGTCGTGGACCATTTCGCGCGTCTCGGCGCGGATTCCTGGTACCAGCTGGCATCCACCGAGATTCTGCCTGACGGCACGCAATGCGCCTCCTGCGGCGGCCGGTCATTCCGCCAGGAAATGGACATCATCGACGTCTGGTTTGAGTCCGGATGCAGTCACCTTGCCGTCCTCGGCCTTGAGCCCGGCCTGCCCTGGCCCGCCGACGTCTACCTCGAAGGAGGAGACCAGCATCGCGGCTGGTTTCAATCCTCGCTGCTGTGCGCCGTGGGCACCAGGGATCAGGCCCCATTCCGCATCGTGGTTACTCCCGGTTGGACCCTGGATGAGGAGGGTCGCGCCATGTCCAAGTCCCGCGGCAACGACGTGGATCCGGTGGACATCGCCAACCGGCTGGGCGGCGAGATTGTGCGTCTCTGGGTGGCCTCCGTCGACTTCCGCGTGGATGTAGTGGGCTCGGAACGGCTCATGCAGCG
>CAYRII010000093.1:0-9438 GCA_964424245.1 uncultured Terriglobales bacterium
GTTGCGCTCGACAAGCGTATACAGACAATCTTGCTCAGCCAGCGCCTGCTCCATCACATAGCCGAACACCTGCGGGCTCATGTCGTCGAGATTGGCTTCGAGCACGGTGACGGCGTCCGGCGCCTCCGCGCTTTCTTCGAGCGCCTCGCCCAGCGTGAGCCGCACGACGTTGGGATGCGCGGGGAAGTCGCGCGTGCCCGCGCCGTAGCCCGAGGCGGCGATGGTCATCGCGGGAAACGCGGCAAAGCGCGCAGCCAGCGTCCTCACAATGGCGGCGCCCGTAGGCGTCACCAGTTCCGCTTCGATGCCCGAGGAGTACACGGGCGCGCCGCGCAGCAACTCCACCGTGGCCGGCGCGGGAACAGGAAAGCGTCCGTGCGCGCACTCCACCATCCCTGAGCCCACGTTGAGCGGCGAAACCACCCACTGGTCCACGCGCAGGTGCGCCGCGCCCACGGCGGCGCCCACGATGTCTACGATGGCATCTGCTGCGCCCACTTCGTGGAAGTGGATTTTCTCGATATCGGTGTTGTGGATTTTGGCCTCGGCCGCGCCCAGGGCCTGGAAGATTTCGAGCGCCGTCTTTTTGGCGCTGGCGTCAATGGCAGTGCGCGTGATGATCTGGCGGATTTCCTTCAGCCCGCGGTGCGCGTGCTCGTGGGTGTGCGTGTGCGGCTCATCATGCGTGTGCTGGTGAGCCTGTTCGTGCGCGTGCTTGCGCTTCTTTTTCCCGGAGCGGGTTGCGCGCGGCCGATCTTTCTCCCCGCCTGCGATTACGTCCACCTTGACGGCGCTGATGCCCGAGCGCGTCACGCGCGAAACTTCCAGGCGCGCGCCGATGTCCAGCGCCGAGACCGTCTTTTCCAACAGCGCCTGCGGCACGCCGGCATCCACCAGCGCCCCCAGGAACATGTCCCCGCTGATGCCGGAAAAGCAGTCCAGATAGGCGATTCGCATGGTCGGCGCCCCCGCGCCGCAGAGAAATTTTCATGATAGGGGAGGGGGGAGGCCGGGTCAAACCACGACTTCAACCTCGCTACACATCTGGGTTGGCGGGTTGCTTCTCACCCAGCTTCCTGACAGACGCGAAAAGCCCCCTCAGCGCGGCGCACCGTTCCTTGGGCGGGCTTCGCTCCAGTGACCCGGTATCGTTGCCGCCGAGTCCCGCAAGGGACGTGCCGAAAGTAGCCCGGCACGAAGTGCCGGGTGCGCTGGAACAGATTCGCAGAGTCCCGCTAGGGACGACTGAGGCCGGCGCCTGCACAAACCCCGTTTGCTATATTCATGCGTAGCTTTCCCGAGGATCCGCCAGCTTGTACCGCCGCTTCCAACAGGAGCTTTCCGGCCGCATTGCGCGCTTCCTGCGCGAGGAGTATTCGCTCGATTTGCCCGCCGTGGTCATCGAGCAGCCGCCGCGCGTGGAGCTGGGCGAGTACGCCCTGCCGCTCTCGTTCGAGCTGGCCAAGCGGCTGAAGCGCCCGCCGCGCGCCATCGCGGAGGAAATCGTGGCCGGCCTGGGCGCCATACCCGGCTTTGCCAAGCTCGAGGTCGCGGGAGCGGGCTACATCAACGCGCGCGTGCGCCGCGCCGAGATGGCCGGCGCGCTCGCCCAGAGCGCAGACCGCCCCACGCCCGCGCGGGAAAAAATCCTGGTCGAGCACACCAGCATCAATCCCAACAAGGCGGCGCACATCGGCCACCTGCGTAACGCCATCCTCGGAGATACCTTCGTGCGCCTGCTGCGCTCCGGCGGCCGCGAGGTCACCATCCAGAACTACATTGACAACACCGGCGTGCAGGTGGCGGACGTTATCGTGGGTTTCCTGCACCTGGAAAAACAGTCCGTCACCGAGGTGGCTGAGCGCATGGCGCGCGACGCGCGCTTTGACTACACCTGCTGGGACCTCTACGCGCGCGTCTCGCAGTGGTACGAAGAGGACCCGAAGAACCTGGCCGTGCGCGGCGAAACCCTGCACGCCATCGAGCAGGGCGCGAACCCGGCGGCGGAGCTGGGCGAGCTGGTCTCCACGCACATCGTCGGCCTGCACCTGAAGACCATGGCGCGCCTGGGCATCCTCTATGACTTCCTGCCGCGCGAGAGCGAAATCCTGCGCCTGAAGTTCTGGGATTTGGCCTCTGCCCAGCTCAAGGAGCGCGGCGTGCTCCGCCTCGAAACCCAGGGTAAAAACGCCGGCTGCTGGGTGATGCAGCGCAAGAAAGCCTCCGAGGGCGCCGAGCCCACCGAGGAAGATCAAAAAGTCCTGGTGCGCTCGAACGGCACCATCACTTACGTGGGCAAGGACATCGCCTACCACCTGTGGAAGTTCGGCCTCTTGGGGCGCGACTTCGGCTACCGGCCGTTCTACCGCTATCCCGGCGGCCACGTCTGCTGGATTTCGGCGGAGGCGGGCGAGGCGGAGCATCCGCACTTTGGCGGCGTGGCCGGCATCTACAACGTCATTGATTCGCGCCAGGCCGACCCGCAGAACAACGTCATCGAGGCCCTGCGCGCGCTGGGCTATACCGCGCAGGCAGAAGCCTACACCCATTTTTCCTATGAGATGGTGGCGCTCACGCCGCGCTGCGCCGCCGAGCTGGGCTACGAGCTCTCGGAAGACGACCGCGGCAAGAGCTACATCGAGGTCTCAGGACGGCGCGGCTTCGGCGTCAAGGCCGACGATTTGATCGACGCCCTCATCGACGCCGCGCGCTTCGAGGTGGACGCCCGCCAGGGAGGCAGCGCCGAGGAGCGCGCGCGCATCGCCACGCAGATCGCCCTGGGCGCGCTGCGCTACTTCATGCTCAAGTTCACCAAGACCTCGGTGATTGCGTTCGACTTCAAGGACGCCCTCAGCTTCGAGGGCGAAACCGGCCCCTACGCGCAGTATGCCGTGGTGCGCGCCACCAACATCTTCCGCAAGGCGGAGATGGAGCCCGAAGCCGCGCTCCGCGAAAAGATCGATTTCGCCCGCTTCCTCGATGGTGACGCCGCAGACGACATCTGGGAACTGTGGCTGGCCGCGGCCAAGCTCTCCTTCGTGGTGGAGCAGGCCATTGGCACCACCGAGCCCGCCTTCCTCGCCAAGTACGCCTTCCAACTGGCGCAACTCTTCAACAACTTCTACCACCGCCACCACATCCTCACCGAGAGTGACGCGGAGCGCAAAAAGTTCCTGCTGGCCACCGCCGCCGTCGTCCGCCGCGAACTCGTGCGCACCCTCGACCTGATGGGGATTGAAGTCCCGCCGGTGATGTGACCGCGCAAATGAACAGGCAGACCAAGTTTAGAACTCGGGAGGCGGCACGCCTATATCGCGACGCAAGATTCGCGGCAAACCAACCTACAAGGGTGGATGCGGTCGACTGCATATTGAACAAACTTCCCCGGTCGCTTCTCGACATCGAGAAATTGCTTGGCTCTTTTCCGCATCGGGCCTCCTACGAAGTCCATTTCACGATCTTTTGCCTAATATCGCTTCCGGACCGTGATCTTAGGTCACGCCGCAAGCTTCAGGAACTGACGGAACGGTACCTGATGAACATAGATACGGAAGCAGCTCGGGCAGCCTGGATGGCGGGCGGCGCATTGGGCTTTCGATGCCGCAAGCTCGGGCGGGAGGACGCAAGGGAAATCAAGATCCTGGAAAGATGTGCCGTTCGAGCCAGATACCGTGCTGGCCGTTTGGGCGCCATCCACGGACTACAGCATGCACTCGACGATTGTGACCGGGCCACAGGGCACAGAGTGGTGCGTCTGCTGGGCGACATGGTGCAGAATGATCCGAGCTCCAAAGTTCGAGACTACGTGTACTGGATACTTTCCTCTGGAGGATGTTGGGACCAGGACAAGGCCAGTCGTCCACTTCGTGAACTTGCCCGCAGGCTCGGTGGCAAGAACTTTCCGTCAATGCGCGGTGCCCCACGTTAGCGCCGTGCCATTCGGCGATAACCTGGGAGGTTAAAACTAGCCCTATGCCGCACCTGCGTCCCCCGAGGGACGCCATGACAATAGCCCGGCACGCCAGTGCCGGGTACCCGTAAAGCGTCGCGGCCAGTCCCGTAGGGACGGCTGAAGCACCTACCCGAAGACGAACTTCTCATCGAACGCAAGACCGTGCCGGCGCAGGAACTGCACGAACTCGTCCTCGAAGCGCCTTTTGGCATGGTGCGCCTTCTGCTGCTGGATGTAGCGCACGGAGTCCTTCACCTGGGAAGTGCCGATGGTGAACGCGCCGTACGACTCCTGCCACGAAAAACCCCTGCTGTGCGTCCTCTGGTGCACCCATTTTGAAGACCCGGCTTTGATGAGCTGTACCGCCTTGGCCACCGGTTTCGTCGCCGGGATCGACAGCAGGATATGGGCGTGGTCGCCGGTTCCGCCCACGGCAATCGCCTTCATGCTGTTGGTCCGCGCAATGCCACCCATGTAGGCCCAGAGATCGGCTTGCCAGTCAGGCGCAATGGATCGCGCCCGGTCTTTGGTTGAAAACACGCAATGCACAAGCAGGCTGGTGTAGGTGTGGGACATGGGCAGGGATTGTATCCGCTCCAGTCGTCCCTCGGGGACTTGGAGTTTCATCGCTCGCGTAACCCGGCACTGGCGTGCCGGGCTACTTTCAGACTGTCCCTCCGGGACTGGAACACTCTGAGGCACATGCCTCCCCTCCGGTGTCGGTGCCCCACGTTCGCGACGCGCCTTTCGGCGCTAACGGGGGACGCAGCACTAGCCCAATACCTTGCACCGCGTCCCGTGAGGGACGCCATGACAATAGCCCGGCACGTCAGTGCCGGGCCCCGTAAAGCGTCGCGACCAGTCCCGTAGGGACGGCTGAGACGGTGGCAAAAGAACCTTGTCAAGAGCCAAAATTTGTCATTTTCTGCCTAACCATAACATTCAAAAGCAAATATAAATTCTCTTTTAGTGACACATTTACCCCTCTAGGTATGCTATAATCTATTTATAGAATGGAATAAGGGAAGAAAAGGCCCTCCGTCCGGAGGGCCTTCCTTTTTCCCCTTCAACTCCCTCTCACAGGAAAACCCCATGAAACCCCCGACCCGCAACCCCAAGCTTATTGGGGAATGGGTGGAGTGCGAATTCATGGCCCGCGCCGCCCGCGCCGGCCTCACCATCTCCAAGCCCTACGGAGACTCCGCCCCCTTCGACTTCATCGTCGGCCGCAAGACCCCTCTGCACCGCGTGCAGGTGCGCGGTACCTCTGGCTGGGTGAAGCGCTCCTACGTCTGCCGCCTGACGCACGGGTTTCCGCCCGTCCGCTACGACCAGTCCGACTTCGACTTTCTCGCCGCCTATGTCATCCCCTGCCGGCAGTGGTATGTCATTCCCCTGGATGCCATGGCCAACGTGCAGAGCGCCATCTCCCTCTACCCGCACGTCGAAGAGAGCGCCGGCCGCTTCGAAAAGTACCGCGATGCCTGGAAGCTCCTGCATGACCGCCCCAATGGCACGGCCATTGGCTGAATCCCCGACGAATCCCACGACGCTTCAACCTAACGGTCAGGAGCGGGGAAAGCGCGGCAGCCAGCGCGGCACCTGGCGGCAGTACTCCTCGTAGGACGCGCCAAAGTTCTTGCGCAGCGTGGGCTCTTCGTACAACAGCACAAAGAGGTGGAAGGCCAGCCAGACGGCGGCGGCGTAGCGCAGGATGGCGAAGGACTCGAAGTACAGCGCCTCTCCGCCCAGCGCCATGACCACGCCCACGTACATGGGGTTGCGCACGGCGCGGTAGAGATTGCTGGTGACCAGGAACCTGGGGGCGTCGATGGGAGCGGGCGTGCCCTTGCCGCGCAGCGCGAAGTCCAGCGCAGAGCGCAAATAGAAAAACGCCCCCGCGGCCATGGGCAGCGCGCCCAGGTACTTCAAAGCGCCAATCTCAAATCCCGGCAGGCCGATGCCGCGCGAGAGAAAGTACCACGGCACATAGATCACCACCGAGCCGGGCACAAGGACGGTGAAGAGCAGAAGCTTGATCAGCGTCCAGGCCACACCGTTCTGAGAATTCTGGTTCAACGACCCACTTCTCTGTGTGCTCAGTGCCTCTGTGGTGACAAACCTATCCTTCGAAGCCGCGCACGAACTCCACCAGCGAGCGCACGGCGATGCCCGAGGGGCCCTTGGCGATCCAGGGTTTGGCTTCCTCCATCCAGGCGACGCCGGCGATGTCGAGATGGATCCAGGGAGTCTCGGCGACAAACTCCTTGAGGAACATGGCGGCGGTGACGGCCCCGCCCCAGCGTCCGGCGCTGTTGACGATGTCGGCGATGTTGGACTTGATCATCTCGCCGTACTCGTCGTCGAGCGGCAAGCGCCACATTTTTTCTCCGGCGCGATCCAGCGCCCGCTGGAAGCGCGCGTAGGTCTCTTCATCGGTGGCGAAGATGCCGGCGTTTACCATGCCCAGCGCGACGACGCAGGCGCCGGTGAGGGTGGCCGCATCCACCAGATGGGTGCAGCCCAACTGGCGGGCGTAGTGCAGCCCGTCGGCCAGCACCAGCCGCCCTTCGGCGTCGGTGTTGATGATCTCGATGGATTTTCCGGACATGGCAATCTGCACGTCGCCGGGCTTCTGCGCTTTGCCCGACGGCATGTTCTCCGTGGCGCAGACCACGGCAATGACTTTGACTTTGGGCTGGAGCAGCGCGATGGCTCGCATGGCGCCCAGCATGGCCGCGCCTCCGGCCATGTCGCATTTCATCTTTTCCATGCCGTCGGAGGGCTTGATGGAGATGCCGCCGGAGTCGAAGGTGATGCCTTTGCCGACGAGGCCGAGGACGGGCTTTTCCGGGGCGCCGGGCGGCGACCAGCGCAGCACGATGAGCGCGGGAGGCTCGTCGGAGCCCTGGGCCACGCTCCAGAAGGCGCCCATCTTGAGTTCCTTGATCTGGTCGGCGCCCAGGACTTCGCAGGTGAGGTGCGGGGAGGCGATGCCTTCGGCCATCTGGCGGGCGCGTTGGGCGAGCACGGTGGGAGTCATGCGATTGCCGGGCTCGTTGACCAGGTCGCGGGTGAAATTCTGCGACTCGCCCACGATGCGGCCTTCGGCGAGCGCGGCCTCGGCGGCCTGGTGGTCCATGGCGGCGGGCGCGACTACGGTGAGCGCCTCGATTTGCTGGTCCTTGCGGTCGCTCTTGTAAACGTCGGGATCGAAGTTGCCCACGAAGGCGCCTTCGACGATGGCGCGCACGGCGAAGGGGGCCGCGCCGGGAACCTGGGGCGCGACGAAGGCGAGGCTGCGAATGTTTTTCGGCTTGAGGGCGCGCACGGCGGCGCCGGCGGCCTTGCGCAGGTCGGCCGCGGAAAAAGCTCCGGCCTGGCCGCCGCCAACCAGCAAGAGGCGCCTGGCCTTCAAGCCCTCGGGGCGGTGCAGCAGCACGGTTTCGAGGCTCTTACCCGTGGCCTCACCGCTGGAGAACACGGCGTCGGCGGCCTTGCGGATGGCGGCATCGCCGCCGGCCACGGCGGGCGCGGGAGTCTTGGCGTCGCCCTGGTTCAGGACGACGGCGACCAGGCATTCGGTTTCGACTTCTGCGGGCGGAGAAAATGAGAGTGTGGTTTTCATAAGGTCGTATCAGGCGCGGCGGCTGCGCGCGATGGCCTCGCGGGCCTCGCGGTCGGCGGTGCGGCGGCGCTCGGTTTCACGCTTGTCCCAGAGCTGCTTGCCTTTGGCCACGGCCAGCTCGCACTTCACGCGGCCGTTCTTGAAATAAAGCCGCGTGGGGATGAGCGTGAGGCCGCGCTGCTGGGTCTTGCCGATGAGCTTGCGCAGCTCCTCCTTGTGCACCAGGAGCTTGCGCGTGCGCAGCGCCGCATGATTGTAAATGTTGCCGTGGTCGTAGGCGCCGATGTGGGCGTTGAGCAGCCAGAGCTCGCCGTCTTTCACCAAGCCGTACGCTTCTTTCAGGTTGGCGCGGCCGGCGCGGATGGCCTTGACCTCGGTGCCGGTGAGCACCATGCCGGCCTCGAACTTCTCCTGCAGAAAATAGTTGTGAGAGGCGGCGCGGTTGACAGAGGCATCGCGCTCGCCGGAGGCCACAGGGTCGCGGCGGCGGGGCTTCTTCTCCGCAGCGGGACGGACCTGGTGTGAGGACTGGCGCGGCATGGCGAACTCGGAAACAGCCGGGGAACTTTGTATGCTAGCACAGCGCGGCGCGCCCGCCGGAGTAGGGAGTGGGCGGCCCAACCACTAGTCGAGTTCATTCCACTTTGGAAACGATTGCTGATTGCTTTAGCGCGACTTTGGCCAATAGGCTGGCCCTTTTTTGTTGCGTTCGTGTGGGTAATTAGTTTCCTTCCAGTGTTACTGTGGAACTGCATAAAGGCGAGACGGACATGAGCTTCCTGTTGTCAGAGAGTTGGAATCCTTTCGTGCAATTCGTATTTGTCACAGGTTTCGTGGGGTTAGTGGCGCTAAATTGGCAAATGGTCAACGAGATAAATACGAAACTGCCGGAGGATCGCCAGTGGAATTTCTGGTTCATGTGGTGGCCTGGAGACAGCTTCCGGATTTACATGCAACACCGGCGATTGTTCCCTGACAGTAGAGTGAGGTTGGCATCCAACATCATAGGGGCGATTTGGATTCCGTTCGGGGCCATCGGCATCTGGCGAATTCTTCGAGCCATCGATGCGTGGGCAGGGTTAGGGTAGAGCGTTCAGGTTGGATCAGGCCATCCACGACGGGTGCCCCCGACAGAGGGTCTGAAAACGCTTGTCAGCAGCTCCGTCGTCTCCAAGTCGCAAGGTGTGAGCGACGCGTTGATCTGGCTCTCCCGCCAGGCTTCTGTGCCATTTTCAGGGTGCCGGCGACGTACGATATCCGGTGTGACCAAGACTATCTCCTATACCTACAATCTGGGTGGTTTGGCGGAAACTATCACCTATCCGAGCGGTCGGGTGATTACCTACACCTACAGCGCCATCGGCCGGCCGCTCACAGCCAAGGACCTAGGCAATAGCATCAACTACGTCACCGACGCCCTGTATGCGCCGCACGGCGCCCTCAGCAGTCTGAAGAACGGGGTCACGGGCACCTTTGCCGGGATCACGACGATGAACAGCTACAACAGCCGTCTGCAGGTGGCGCTGCTCTCGGCAGCCGCGCCCAGTGCCACGGTCTTCAGCCTGAGCTACGGCTATGGCACGAGCAACAACAACCAGATCGCCTCCATCGTAAACAACCTCAACAACGCCCGCACGCAGAGCTTCACCTATGACACCCTGCGCCGCCTGGCCACCGGCCAGAGCCAGGCCACCTCGGGCCCCGAGTGTTGGGGACAGAGCTTTGGCTACGACCGCTGGGCCAACTTCCTGACGGCCACGGTCACCAAGTGCTCGGCGCCCTCGCAGAGCCTGACCGTCTCGACGGCCACGAATCGCATCACGAACACCGGCTTTGCCTACGACAATGCCGGCGACCT
>CAYRII010000094.1:0-9426 GCA_964424245.1 uncultured Terriglobales bacterium
CGCGAGCACACCATCAGCGCCCAGACGCACCACATGCGCGTGGACTACTCCATGTTTGAGGGTATCCGCGTCAAGGGCATGCCGGATGTCGTGCTCTCCCGCGGGCGCGTCATCGTGGAGGGCGACAAGTTTCTGGGACGCGCGGGCGCGGGCGAATTCCTAAGCCGCAAGACCTTCTCCGGAGCCTAGTCAGTAGGGTACGCGGTCGGGCTTTTCCACCCAGGCGCGGAAGACCTCGAGCGCCTCCTCGCGCATCATCTGCATCACTGGAATCTTGCGCTGCCCGGGCGGAAGGTTCATCTGCTCGCCGATGAAGCGGTCGTCAAAGCCGGCGCTCGCGGCGTCCTCCGCCGAACCGGCGAAGTACACCGCCTTCAGTCGCGCCCAGTAAATCGCTCCCAGGCACATGGGGCAGGGTTCGCACGTGGTGTAGATCTCGCAGCCTTTGAGTTCGAAGTGGCCCAGCGCGCGGCACGCGGCGCGGATGGCGTTGACCTCGGCGTGCGCCGTGGGATCGTGGTTCGCCGTCACCCGGTTCACCCCTTCACCCACGATCTTTCCTTCTCGTACCACCACCGCGGCAAACGGGCCGCCGCCGCCGGAGCGCACGTTGTCCAGCGCCAGCTCGATGGCCCGCTGCATGAAGGAATTCCGCGTGGTTTCAGGCATCGATGGTCCGCGCCTCCAGCCTCTTTGGCTGGCTCATTGTAGCCGCCCTTCCGCGCCCTTCGGGCCAATGCGTTTCGGCCGGAAGCCAGAGAATCAACAGCCCGTCTCCAGTTGACGATTTCCCGTCGAGGGCTGACAATTTCCCCTCGCGCGTCCGCACCTCGAACTCCACCGGTCGCGTGACGGGATGCCACGTGAAGAAAAAGAAGGTCAAGAACCGGGCCACCGGGAAACTCTCCGCCAGCCAGCGCACGCGGCTCCTCCGCGCCGCACGTGCCGCCACCCGCAAGGCCTACGCGCCCTATTCGCGCTTTCACGTTGGCGCCGCCATCCTCACGGCTAGGGGAACCATTTTTTCCGGCTGCAACGTGGAAAACGCCTCCTACGGAATGACCAATTGCGCCGAGCGCACCGCCATTTTTTCCGCGGTGGCTGCCGAGGGCCCCGGCCTCGTGGTCCGCGCCGTAGCCGTGCACACCAATAGCGACCAGCCTTGTGCGCCTTGCGGGGCCTGCCGCCAGGTGATTTTTGAATTCGGCCCCCAGGCTGTCGTAATGTTCAGCGCGCGTGGCGGAGCGGCAGAATTGGGAATTCGCGACCTGCTGCCGCACGGTTTCCGGCTCTCATAATGGCTGCCGCCGGCGACAGGAAGGCACAGTGGAGACCGGGGAACTCAATGAGAATACTGCTTTCGCAGGAACAGATTGCTGGCCGCGTCCGCGAGATGGGCGCCGAGATCACGCGCGACTTTGCCGGCCAGGACCTTATCCTCATCGGCGTGCTCAAGGGCGCCTCGATTTTCCTCGGCGATCTGGCGCGCAACATCAAGCTCGACGTCACCTTCGACTACCTCTCCGTTTCCAGCTACGGCAAAAGCACCAAGCAGAGCGGCGAAGTGCGCCTTATCAAAGACGTAGACCACTCCATGGAAGGGAAGAACATCATCCTGGTGGAAGACATCCTGGATACAGGCCTCACACTCTCTTACCTCAAGAATCTTCTGCAAGGGCACCAGCCGCGCTCGCTCAAGGTGGCGGCGCTGCTCGACAAGCCTGCCCGCCGCGAGACTCCCGTGCAGGCCGATTACCTGGGTTTCACCATTCCCGATGAATTCGTGGTGGGCTACGGGATGGACTACGCGGAGCGGTACCGCAACCTGCCCGATATCTGCATCCTGCCGCCCGAGGCACTTTGAGCAGCAGACCGGAACTCCGGTGAGCACCACATGAACCAGTGGGAAGCCATCGCGGCCGTCATTGACCATACGCTGCTGCGCATGGATGCCACGCGCGGGCAAGTCCTAGACTTGTGCGCCGAGGCCGCCTTCTACAGTTTTGCAACCGTCTGCGTCAACACCGGGCACGTAGCGCTGGCGGCGTCCGTGCTGCGCAATACCCCGGTGCGCGTGGCCACCACCATCGGCTTTCCCCTGGGCGCCGTGCCCGCCACCGTCAAGCGCCACGAGGCGGCGGAAGCGCTGCTGCTGGGCGCCGAGGAGTTGGACATGGTGATCAACGTGGGTGCGCTCAAGTCCGGCGATCGCGCCGCCGTGGAGGCCGACATCCGCGGCGTCACCCAGGAAGCGCACGACGCCGGCGCCCTCGTCAAGGTCATCTTGGAGACCTCTCTGCTCACCACTCCGGACAAGATCCTGGCCTGCGAGCTTTCCCTCGCGGCGGGCGCGGATTTCGTCAAGACCAGCACCGGCTTTGCCGGCGGAGGGGCGACCGTGGAGGATGTGGCCCTGATGCGCGGCGTGGTGGGCGAGCGCGCCGGCGTGAAAGCCTCGGGTGGCATTCGCACCGCCGCCGACCTGTTGGCCATGCTCGCCGCCGGCGCGGATCGCATCGGTACCAGCAACAGCGTCGCCATCCTGCGCGAGCTGGGAGCCCCGCCCCTGAGCAAATAATCGCCGTGCCCGCCATATCCCCATCGATTCTTTCCCGCGCTCTGTTACATTCCTTAGCTGCATGCCGGCCCCGGTGCTATGCCGCGCATGCCCTCTTGCCCCCATGCGAGTAACGGACATCATCCGCAAGAAGCGTGACGGCGCGGAGCTTTCCCGGGAGGAGATCGAGTTTCTCGTCCTCAGCTACACGCGCGGCGAAACGCCCGATTACCAGATGGCCGCGTGGCTGATGGCCGTAGTGCTGCGCGGCATGACCGCTGCGGAACTCGCCGCCCTCACCGAAGCTATGCTCCATTCCGGCGACTTGCTGGACCTCTCCGCGCTCCCCGCTCCCAAGGTGGACAAGCATTCCACCGGCGGGGTGGGCGACAAGACGTCGCTTGTGATTGCGCCCATCGTGGCCGCCGCCGGGCTGGTTGTGCCCATGATCAGCGGCCGCGGGCTCGGCCATACCGGCGGCACCCTCGACAAGCTGGAATCCATTCCCGGATTCAACGTGAATCTCTCGCTCCCTGAGTTCCGCCGCCAGCTCGAACAGGCCGGCTGCGCCCTCATCGGCCAGACCGCGGAAATCGCCCCCGCCGACAAAAAAATGTATGCCCTGCGCGACGTCACCGGGACCGTGGAGAGTCCCTACCTGATCTGCGCTTCCATCATGAGCAAGAAGCTGGCCGAGGGCCTGGATGCGTTGGTGCTCGACGTCAAGGTCGGCGGCGGCGCCTTCATGAAGAAAGAGGAGAACGCGGTTTTCCTCGCGCGGCTGATGGTGGAAACCGGCGAGCGCATGGGCAAGCGCGTGGTGGCGCTGATCACCGGCATGGACCAGCCCCTGGGGCGCAACGTGGGCCACGCGCTCGAAGTCCAGGAGTGCATCGACGTGTTGCGCGGCTCCGGCCCGGATGACCTTCGCGAGCTCTGCCTCGATCTTTCTGCGTGGATGTTCCATCTGGGCGGCAGGAGCGCCACCGTGGCCGAGGGAAAGCAGGCTGCCGACCGCGAGCTGGCCAGCGGCCGCGCCCTGGAAAAATTCCGCGAGATCATCCGACTCCAGGGCGGCGATCCGGGCGTCCTTGACGATCCCTCCCGCCTGCCGCGAGCGCGCCATGAGCTGGTATTGACCGCGACTGCGGAAGGGTTTGTGGGCGGCATCCAGTGCGAGCAGGTGGGCGTTGCCAGCGCCGTTCTGGGCGGTGGCCGCGAGAAGAAGGAAGACTCCATCGACCCCGCCGTCGGCCTCGTCCTGCACAAAAAAGTTTCGGACCACGCGGCGAAGGGCGATCCGCTCTGTACGCTCTACTACAATTCCGACGCCCGTCTGCACCAGGCCCGCCAGATGGTGGAGCAAAGTTTTTCGATCGTGGCGCAGCAACCAACTCCCGCGCCGCTGGTTCGCCGCGTGGTGGGAGCGGAAACCTGATAAGGATGGCCCAATGGAACGATTGATCGGTGTCTTGGGGCTCGCAACGCTCTTGGGGCTGGTGTACGCCTTCTCCGCCAACCGCCGCGCCATTCGGCTGGAGATTGTCCTCTGGGGCCTGGGTCTGCAGGTCGCCTTTGCCTTCCTGGTGCTGCGCTTCGAGCTGGGAAGACTGGTGTTTCAGGCGGCCGGCCACGCCGTGGAACAACTGCTCAACTACTCTTTCGCCGGCTCCAAGTTTGTCTTTGGCGAGCTGGGGACGAAGGGCGGTTCCATGGGCTTCTACTTTGCCTTCATGGTGCTTCCCACGATTATCTTCATTTCGGCGTTGTTCGCGCTGCTCTATCACTACGGCGTCATGCAGTTCATCATTCGCATCGCCGCGCGCATCATGACCAGGCTCATGCGCATCAGCGGCGCGGAATCGCTCGACGTCGCCGCCAGCATCTTCATGGGGCAGACCGAGGCGCCACTTTCCATCCGCCCCTACCTGCCGCACCTCACGCGCTCCGAGCTGATGACCGTCATGACGGCCGGCATGGCGCACGTCTCCGGCGGCATTATGGGCGCCTACGTGCTCTTTGGCGTCGAAGCCAAGCACCTGTTGACCGCGGTCATCATGACCGCGCCCGGCACCATCCTGGTTGCCAAAATGCTTGTCCCGGAAACCGAACAACCGCTCACTGCGGGCGGAGTGAAAGAGCCCGAGCCCGGGACCGAGTTGGCTGCGGATGCCATGCCGCGCGACGAGAATGCTCTTGGCGCCATCGCCCGCGGTACCATCGATGGCCTGCATCTTGCCCTGAACGTCGGCGCCATGCTCATCTCCTTCATCGCCCTTATCGCGCTGGCCAACGGCATCCTCGGCGGCCTGCACAACTGGCTCGCCGGGCTCGGCTTTGCCTACTTTCCTTCCAGCCTGGAACAGATCCTGGGATTTTTCTTCCGTCCCATCGCCTGGCTCATCGGGATTTCCTGGGCTGACTCCTACACCGTGGGTAATCTGCTGGGCACGCGAATGGTGGTGAACGAGTTGCTTGCGTTTTCCATGCTCGGCGAGTTGAAGAGCACTCTCGATCCGCGCTCCTTTACCATCGCCACGTTTGCCCTGTGCGGCTTCGCCAACTTCGGCTCCATTGGCATCCAGATTGGCGGCATCGGCGCCCTCGCCCCCAACAAGAGAGCCGAGCTGGCCCGCCTCGGCCTGCGCGCCATGCTCGCCGGCACTATCGCCAACCTGATGTCGGCTTGCATCGTGGGGATCCTGCTGTGAAGAAAACTCGAGCGAAAAAGCCGGCGGCGCGCGCGGAGTTTGAGCAGTCTCGCCGCGCCGCCCGCTTCATCCTGGCCAAGACCCGCCTGCGTCCGCGCGTTGGATTGGTGCTGGGCTCCGGCCTGGGCGCCTTCGCGGACTCTCTTTCCGCCGCCGCCCGCATTCCCTACGGCAAGATTCCGCACTTTCCCCAGTCGAGCGTCGCGGGACATGCCGGCACGCTGGTCGTGGGCAAGACCGGAGGCGCGCCCGTAGCGGCCATGCAGGGGCGCGTTCACTTCTACGACGGATACTCCCTGAAAGAACTTATCTTCCCCATGCGGGTCTTTCGCCAGATGGGAATCCGTGCCGTCATCCTCACCAACGCCGCCGGCGGCATCAACCCCGAATACCGTCCGGGAAACCTGGTGGTCTTGCGCGATCACATCAACCTGCAGGGCTCCAACCCGCTGCTCGGTCCCAACGACGAGCGCCTGGGCCCGCGCTTTTTCGACATGACGGGGGCCTACCACAAGCCCTATCGCGAACTGGCGCTGCGCGCCGCAAAGAAGTTGGGAATCGAGCCGCGGGAAGGTGTCTACGCCGCCGTCTCCGGTCCCAGCTACGAAACTCCGGCCGAAATTCACTACCTGCGCGCCATCGGCGCCGACCTGGTGGGCATGTCCACCGTGCCCGAGGTCATCGCCGCGCGCCACATGGAGATGCGCGTGCTCGCCATCTCCTGCGTCACCAACATGGCCGCAGGCATGCTCGACCAGAAGCTCAGCCACGAAGAAGTCTTGGAAATCGGCCACCGCGTGCAGGGACAGTTTGAGGCGCTCCTCTGCGCCGTGATTCCGCAGATTGCAGAAGACGCGGCCGGCTAGAGCAGCGCCTGCGCCGAATCCAGCAGCTCCCTCATCAACTCACGCGAGCCCGCCTCCGCGTAGAGGCGCAGCAGTCGCTCCGTGCCTGAAGAGCGCATCAGGAGCCAGGGTTCGGCGGCGTTGACGCTGGGCCGGGGCGCATCCACGTAAAACTTCACACCGTCGGTGTTCTCCGTGCGCATCACCGGATAGGCCCCCAGGCGCGTGATTTCGCCGGCTGTGGCGCGCCGCATGGCTTCCTCTTTCACTTCGTGGGACACGTGCGCATCCACCCGCCCGTAGTGGTGCTCGCCAAACTCCCTTTGCAAATCTGACACCAGTTGCGCCAGCGACCGCTTTTCCTCCGCCATCACCCCCGCCAGCAGCAGCGAGTTCAGGATTCCGTCGCGCTCCGGCAGGTGCCGCGGGATGGCGATGCCGCCGGACTCCTCGCCGCCGATCAGGATGTCGCGCGTCAGCATGAGCTCGCAGATGTACTTGAAGCCGATGCCGGTCTCGTGCATCTTGCGCCCGTGCTTGGCGCAGATCCGGTCCACCATCTTGGTGGAATTGAAGGCCTTCACCACTTCGCCCGGCCACTTGCGCCGCTCCAGCAGCCAGCGCAGCAGGATGCTGTAAATCTTGTGCGAGTCCACAAAGCTGCCGTCCTCAGCCACGGCGCCGATGCGGTCGGCGTCGCCGTCGGTGGCCAGGCCGGCGTGACAGCCCTCCGCCAGCACCGTCTCCTGCAGCTGCTTCACGTGCGGCTCGATGGGTTCGGGATTGATTCCCGGGAACAGCGGATTGACGTCGCCGCGAATTTCGATGTGTTCCACGCCGTGCCTGGCAAAAATTCCCGCCAGCACGCCCCGTCCCGATCCGTGCATGCAATCAATGGCGAACTTGAAGTTCGCCTTGGCGATGCTTGCCATGTCCACGAAGCCTGTGAGCGCCGCCACGTGCGCCGGCTTGAAGTCGGCAGGCTCGATGTTCGCCTTGGGTCCGGTGGGCGCGGCCCCGGCGCGCACCTCCTCTTCCAGGAAGCGGATGATGTCCGTCGTCGCCGAACCTCCGTAGCTGGCCTTGTACTTGATCCCGTTCCAGTTCCAGGGATTGTGACTGGAAGTCACCACCACGCCTCCGGCTGCGCCCAGATGCTTGATGGCGTAAGAGACTGCGGGCGTAGGCGTGTAATCGTCGGCCAGCTTCACCGGGATGCCGGCCGCGGCAACTACCTCCGCTGTCGCCTCCGCAAAGCGACGCGAGAGGAACCGCGTGTCGTAGCCAATCACCAGGCCTTTGCTCGCAGTCTCCTTCTGCAGCACGTAGGACGCGATGGCGCCGGCTACGCGGCGCACGTTCTCCAACGTGAAATCATCGGCCAGGATGCCCCGCCAGCCGTCCGTCCCGAACTTGATCTCCTGCGCCATGCCTCTCCTGTTCCCCTCAGTGCTGGCTTTCGAATTGCGCCAGCGATCGCTCCAGTTCCCATTGCAATCGCGCGCGCGCGCTGCTCGTCAGCAGCTTTTGGCAACCGGCCGAAACCGCCGCGGCAGCCGGCCGGTCACCGGCACAAGCCGCGTTCCGCCGGAACTTGTCCGCGTCCGCCCACAGGCTTTCGCCATCCAGGAACGCGTACTCCAGGCTGTTGCGCACCATGCGCTTCAGCTCGCCATACGTCAGGCCAAAAGTCTGCACCGCCCGCACGAACTCTATGGTCGTGTCCGACCGCGCCACCCCGATGTCATCCGTAGCCAGCGCCACCGGCACACCGTGCTTCAGGTAGGCCCGCAGGGGATGCGGCACTCCGGGAGCGCTCAGCAGCAGCGCGTAGCTCGTAGGACAAAACTCCACCAGGATCTTTTTCTGCGCCATCTCGCGCAGCAGCCCGGCAGCGTCTTTTTCCATGAGGACGGCGGTTCCGTGCCCGATCCTTTGCGCGTGGCCGAGCTCAATCGATCTCCGGATATGCCAGCGCAGGTCGGAGGGCGGCGCCAGTCCGGAGACCAGCTCCCCGGCGTGCAGGGTCAGCTTTACCTTGGGGTACAGCCGGTGAAAGAAATCGAACATGCGCATGTGCAGGTCGAAATCGCGGCGCGAAACATAGGCAGCCTCCGCCATCACCGGATTCACGCTCACCACCCGCGAGTCGGCCTGCGCCAGCTCGAAGCCGAAGACCATTTCCGCGAACACCTGTTCCGGCGGAAACGCCCGATGCACCTCGGCGATGTGACGCACGGTCACACTGCAGCCGGCATCGGCTTCAGGGGTGCCGCAGCGCAAGAGTTCCCGCATCCGGGCTTCCTGCCGGTCAAGGTTCTGGCGCGCCGTCTCCACCAACTCGCTGCCGCCATTCGCCAGGAAGCGCTGCCGCATGGTCTCGAAATCCGGGTCCCAGCCCTGCTTGGCGCCCAGCTTCAAGGATTTCCCCTCGTCGAGCGCCGCGATCAGCTCCAGGTACATCATCTGGTCCTCGGCGGCGCCCGCCACCACTTCCGCCAGCATGTCTCCCCGGTAGGTCTGGGTAGCGGCGGCATCGAACTTCAGGAAGGCGGCAAAGAAGTGCTCTGCCAGGCTCCCCTGGCCCGGCTGAAAGTTGCGAATCGAGAAGGCGTCCACCATCTGCCCGTAAAGTTTCCCATCGGAAAACGCGCGGCTGGCCGGCGGCCGCCCCTGGGAGTCGTCACAAGGGGGCCGCGAAAGCGTGGTTGTCGCCAGGTCCACGCACAGTCCGTCTTTCGCTGCATACTCGATGTAGCTCTCGGCATACACCGATCCCGAGAGGTGATTGTGCAGGTCGCCTCCCTTGGGCATCTGGCGCAGAAACAGCAACTGCGGTGCCGGCTGTTGACGGATGGATTCAAAATAACGGGCTGTCCGCTGTTCTGGCGTAGCTGCGCCCCCCTGCGCCCATCCCAGGGCCGCTCCGGCCAGCGCCAGGAGCGCTAACGGCCCGGCGATCAGTCGTTTCACAGGTTTCCTCCCCGCCCGATGGCGGTCTGACGATTGTAGCCGACCGTCCCTATCCTTCACCCTCTCCGCCCGGTGGGTTTTCTTCGCCCTTGACACGATGAAAAGCCCCGGCCTAGAATGCGCCGTCCACCCAAAGTACGGTGAAATTCAAGAGAGTCGAGGTCGTGCGATGCGCCTGACAACAAGCCGTAGCCGTGTGTTCTCCTCCTTGGTTTTGGTTCTCCTCCTCGCCGTTCCCCTCTACCCGCAGACGATGGAAAAAGGCGTAATTACCGGGACCATTTTTGATTCCACCGGCGCCGTGATTCCCAACGCTGCTGTGAAGATTACGCACGTGGGC
>CAYRII010000095.1:0-9360 GCA_964424245.1 uncultured Terriglobales bacterium
CCTGGCAAACCACCAGGTTGCGCCACGGCGCAGTGTTGTAGGTGGACGTGTTGAAGTAGGTGTCGTTCATCTTGGCCACGCCCTGGGTGATGTGGCTGCCGCTGACCCAGATCTGCGCCAGACCCAGCCAGCCGTTGTTGCCGTAGGCGGAGTTGCAGACTTCGACGCGTCCGCTCTTCGGCTTGCAGTTCTTCGGCCTCGGATTGCTGCCGGCGACGATCACCGTATCCAGAACGCTGGAGGCGCTCCAATCGTCGGACGCGGTCACCAGATAGGGGTCCCAGTTGGAGGTCATGTTATCGCCCAGCTTCAGAGTGAAGGGATTGGATGTGCGCGCCCAGTGATAGTTTCCCCAGGAGTGGCTGGCGTAGAGAGCCGTGGCCAGCACCAGCAGCGTGAAGCCAGCGGCCAGCACGCGGAACAGTGTGCGACGAGAACTTGTCATTGCGAAATGCCTCCAAAGACCCAGCTTTGAAATGTATTTCTGCCCCCACTGAAGATGAAGCCGGGAAGTGGCGGAAATTGTACTTCCTGCCCGCCCCAAAAACAATACCACCTAAGTGGCGTTACTGTTGATTACCAAAGGCCACGGACCCGGTTGGCCGTCCGGGGGGCGTCCAATTTTGGGTCCCATTCGGGGCCGCAGGCCCCAGATTGCATTGAGGGATGGTCTTCACGCCCTTGCTCAGGATGACAGTTGTGCTGCGGCGCATTAACTGCACCCACTTGTTGCGCCGCAGGACATGCAGCGATAGCAGCTTCCATTGCGCGTCATGATGGCGCCGCAGACGTGGCAGGAAGGCGCGTCGCCCAGGTCCACGATGTCCTTGAGCATGTCCGCGGGATGGGCGGAACGCTGGGTACCAGGTACCGAGTTGCGAGTTGCGGTTGACGGCGCGGAAGATTCCGGAGTTTGGCCGGGCAGGGCGGCGGCGGGCGCCGGAGCCGTGGCCGCGTGCGCGCCGTTCGCGCGCGGGCGCAGTTCCTCAAAGAGCATCTGCTGCTGGCCGGTGAGGAAGCGCAGCTCCAGCCAGCGGAAGATGTAATCCATGATGCTCTTGGCGAAGCCGATATCGGGGTTGGAGCTCCAGCCGGAGGGCTCGAAGCGGGTGTGCGCGAACTTTTCGCACAGCAGCTTCAAGGGCACGCCGTGCTGCAGGGCGATGGAGGTGGCGCAGGCGAAGCTATCCATCAAGCCGGAAACGGTAGAGCCCTCCTTGGCCATGGTGATGAAGATTTCGCCGGGAGAGCCGTCTTTGTAGAGGCCGACGGTGATGTAGCCCTCGTGGCCGCCGACGTTGAACTTGTGGGTGACGGAGAGCCTTTCTTCGGAGAGACGGTGGCGCACGGCGCGGGGCGGGGCGGCTTCGTCCACAGGCGCTTCGGATGCCGCGGGCGGCCGCGCCACGCGGGCCTTGCCGGACTCGGCGGTGGAGGTGCCGGCGGCGGAGAGCGGCTGCGACTTCTTGCAGCCGTCGCGGTAGATGGCCACGGCCTTGAGGCCCAGCTTCCAGGACTGCAGGTAGGCCTCGGCGATGTCGTCCACGGAGGCGGCCTCGGGCAGGTTGACCGTCTTGGAGATGGCGCCGGAGATGAAGGGCTGCACCGCGGCCATCATCTTGACGTGGCCCATGGGAGCGATGGAGCGCGTGCCCTTGGCGGGCTTGAAGCTGCAATCGAAGACGGGCAGGTGCTCCGCCTTCAAGGCGGGCGCGCCCTCGATGGTGCCCGTGGAATCGATGTAGCTGACGATGGTGGAGGCCTGGTCGGTGGTGTAGCCGAGCTTGAAGAGCGCGGCGGGCACGGTGTGGTTGACGATTTTGATCATGCCGCCACCCACCAGTTTTTTGAACTTGACCAGGGCGAGATCGGGCTCGATGCCGGTGGTGGCGCAGTCCATCATGAAGCCGATGGTGCCGGTGGGGGCGAGCACGGTGACCTGGGAGTTGCGGTAGCCGACCTTTTCACCGAGGGCGAGGGCCTGATCCCAGCACTGGCGCGAGGCTTCGATGAGCTCGGGGAGCTGGGTGGCGGCGGAGGGCGAGTCCGAAGGCGACGCGGCGGCGGGCGGCCGCGCCACAATGTTGTTGACGGAGGCGCGGTGCATGCGAATGACGCCCAGGAAAGGCTCGCGATTGACGTAGAAGCCCGGGCAGGCAGCACCGGGCATGAACCGGGGCTGAAGCCCCTCACTCCTAACGGTCCCTTTCGCAGGGCTAAAGCCCTGCTCTTCCTCCACCGAAACCCCACCCCTCTTCGTGCCAACGCCCGGCTCTTCCACCGCAACTGCTTTCAAGGCGGTGAGATCCGTGGCGGGGGCGAGGGGCGGGCAGTGCTCGGCGATGCGCGCGGATTGCAGGTAGGCCTCGCCGCACATGATGGCGGTGACGCAGGCGGCGAAGTCGCGGCCGGCGTCGGAGTCGTAGGGCAGGCCGGCGGCCATCAGCAGCGCGCCCAGGTTGGCGTAGCCCAGGCCGAGGGGGCGGTAATCGTGCGAGTTGCGCGCGATGGACTCAGTGGGATAGCTGGCGTTATCGACCAGGATTTCCTGCGCGGTGATGAGGACGTCCACGGCGTAGCGGTAGGCCTCGACATCGAAGGCGCCGTTGGAGGCGAACTTCATGAGGTTGAGGCTGGCCAGGTTGCAGGCCGAGTCGTCGAGGAACATGTACTCGGAGCAGGGATTGGAGGCGTTGATGCGCGCCGTGTTCCTGGAGGTGTGCCAGCGGTTGATGATGGAGTCAAATTGCATGCCGGGATCGCCGCACTGCCAGGTGGCCTGGGAGATGCGGCGCAGCAGGTCGCGCGCCTTGAAGGTGGCGATGGGGCGGCCATCGAGCACGGCGCGGGTGGAGAAATCGGCGTCGCGCTCGACGGCGAGCATGAAGTCATCGGTGACGCGCACGGAGTTGTTGGCGTTCTGGAAAAAGATGGAGCTGTAGGCTTCGGAATCAGGGGAGGAGCCGTCGTAGCCGGACTGCACGAGCGTCCAGGCCTTGGCTTCCTCTTTGGCCTTGCACTCGATGAAGTCCACGATGTCGGGATGGTCGATGTTGAGGATGACCATCTTGGCGGCGCGGCGGGTCTTGCCGCCGCTCTTGATGACGCCGGCAAAGGCGTCGAATCCCTTCATGAAGCTCAAGGGGCCGCTGGCGGTGCCGCCGCCGGAGAGGCCTTCGGTGGAGGAGCGCAGCGAGCTGAGATTGGTGCCCGTGCCCGAGCCCCACTTGAAGAGCATGCCTTCGGTCTTGGCCAGGGTGAGGATGGAATCGAGGGAATCGTGCACGGAGTTGATGAAGCAGGCGGAGCACTGCGGGTTGGCGTAGCCGGTGCGGCCAAACTCGACGCGGGCCAGCGCCGGGTTCCAGTGCCAGTTGGCGGCATCGGCCTGTGGCTCGAGGCGGTCGCAACCGACGTTGAACCAGACGGGCGAGTTGAAGGCGGCGTACTGGCGCAGGAGCAGGAAGGCGAGCTCATCATGGAAGATGGCGCCATCGACCGGAGTGCGGAAGTAGCCCTGGGCGAGGCCCCAGTCGCGAATGGTTTCAGCGACGCGGGAGATGAGCTGGCGGGCGCCGGCTTCGCGCTCCGGAGTGCCGAGGCGGCCGTGCAGATACTTGGAGGCCACGATGTTGGTGGCCGTCATGGACCAGTCCTTGGGAACTTCGACGTCCTTCTGCTCGAAGATGACGTTGCCCTGAACGTCGGTGATTTGCGCGAGGCGGCGCTCCCACTCGACCTGGTCGTAGGGCGAGACGCCGCCTTCGGAGAAGAAACGGCGGAAGGTGAGGCCGGGAGCGGCCTTCTTCTTTTCCGCCAGCTTCTCAACAGGCGCGGGGCCGGGTTTGGGATTGGCGCTCATGATGGCCGGTTTGGCATCGACACTGGTTTTGGCTGTGACTTCGCCCATTTCCTATTCTCCTTCTTTCTGGTCGTCGGTGCAGCCTCCGGGGGAGGAATTTTTCAAAATCCTCCGGGCAGGGGCGTGGGAAGGATTCCCTTCCCGGGTTTGGTGTGGTGGGCGGAGGCGGCGGGAGCGGCCACGCGGGGCGCTCCCGGAAACCAGCCTTCGGCCAGAGCGGCGGCGGAATCGGCGGCCGCGGAAAGCCATTGTTCGAGAGCGAGGGCGACGGCGCGGCGCTGGGCGGCCTCGGGCAGCACGGCGTAGCGCAGGAAACAGCGCGCGGCAACCAGGCGCTGGCGCAGCGGATGGTCTGCGGCGAACAGGCGGCTGGTGGCGCGGGCCAGATCTGCGGCTTCGGCCACGTGGAACAGGGCCAGCATGCGACGGCGGGAGCCGGAGGCGCCGGTCTCGAAGACTTCTTCGGCCAGGGCGAAGACGCCGGGACGCGCGGGCACGAGCAGCAGGCTGAAGCTGGATTCGCAGCGCGACCAGGCCGACCACGCGGCCTGCGGCAGGGAGGCGCCGGGCTGCGGCGAAGAGCCCACGGCGGCGCGAGCGGCGGCTTCCATTTCCATAGCTGTTCTCCTGGAAAGAACTTTTTGTGACTCGTGTGCTGAGGAGGGACGTCCCACCGGCGCCGGAAGCGCCGGCAGGATGGAGCCTCGATCCAAAAACATCCCCCGACTCACGCTCGACTCCGGCGGGTCGGGGGCCCCGCAAGAACGAAACAACAACTCCGTGCAACTGACTCGCGCCGGGAAAAACCGGCGCGACGGAGGTACGGCCACCGCAGTTTGTGTCCCGAATTTAGGGAACGCCGGCGGCGATCACCTCGAGTCGCCGCTTGATTCAGCAGGCCGGCGCGAGTGCAAAACCGCGCGCCGGAACCCCACGTGTGGGAGGGACATTACGCCTGCATCTTGGGCCTGTCAAGACCCTAACACAAGATATAGTATTCGACTTGCTAACCGGTCAGGTACCGGGCCTGAACCGCGCTACTGGCGCGGCGACGAAGTGACGCAAAGGTTACGGCCTGGTTCAGGCGCCTCGACCGGACTTAGCGCAAGGAATGAGAAACGCAAGGTCCTTCGTTACGCTCAGGATTTCGGCGGCGGGCTCCCGCTCCGCTCACGCCCGCCGGGCGCCTCAAGCTGGATCGCGGCTGGAAAAACTCTGCCGCTACTGTAGGTGGCGGAGGCGGCGAGGTCAATTCCACAAAAATGGTGCAATTTCGGGAGGTGAGGATGGAGGGAGTAACGCGATTTTTACGAAAGATTCACCGAAGACGAGGCGAGATCGTGGCAGAATGGGCGCAACAGAACGGGTAACGAAAGCGGGTTACCAAAGGAACCTTTACAGGCAGGAGCGCGGGGCCTAGACTCGCGATAACTGCCCAGCACAAAACCTTACGACCTGATGGGAAGCAAAGGTCTGCGGAGTCCGGAAACAGAATCACGAGGATGTGCGGCAGGGTCTTCCGTCTGAGGGATGCAGCGGGATGAAATGCTGTTACGTCGATGAGCGCAGGGATTTTTTCTCCGTCCTGGGAGAAAAGCTGGGGGAAGAGTACCAGTTGGAGGCTGCCGAGGCCGATGACCGCGGACGCTTGACCGACTGCGACGCCATCCTGGTGGGACTGCCCGGGGTGGAGCATGCGCGATTTCCCGCCTGCCTGAATGCCCTGAAAAAAATCGTGAGCAACGTGGAAGCGGCGCCGGTGGTGGCCATGGTGTCGTCTGCGGACCGGCACGGCATGCGGCTGGCGATTGCGGCCGGCGCCTACGATTGTTTTGTGGAAGCGGGCTCGATGGAAGAGTTGCGCATCGTGCTGCGGCGGGCGGCGCGCTACCGGGAGCTGACCCGGGAGGTGCGGGAGCTGCGCAGCCGGGGACCGAACCTGAGCGAGTTCGACGCGCTGCTGGGCACGGATGCCACGCTGCGGGCGGTGTTCGCGCTGGCTTCCAAGGTGGCGGCCACGGGCGCCACGGTGCTGGTGACGGGGGAGAGCGGCACGGGCAAGGAACTGCTGGCGCGGGCCATCCACAAGTCGAGCCCGCAAGCCGCGGAACCGTTCGTGGCGGTGGCGTGCTCGTCGATCCCTGAGACCTTGATTGAGTCGGAACTGTTCGGGCACGAAAAGGGTGCGTTTACGGGAGCGGTTGCGGTGCGCCGGGGGCGCTTTGAAGCTGCGGGCAAGGGAACGATCTTCCTGGATGAAATCGGGGACCTCTCGCCTGCGATGCAGGTGAAGTTGCTGCGCGTGCTGCAGGAGCGTTCGTTCGAGCGGCTGGGGAGCAACCAGGTGATGGCCATGGAGGCGCGCGTGATCTGCGCCACCAACCGCAACCTGAAGGAACTGGTGGCGACCGAGGCCTTCCGCCTGGACCTTTATTACCGGCTGAACACGGTGGAGCTGGAACTGCCGCCGCTGCGGGAGCGGCGCGACGACATTGTGCTGCTGGCGCACGCTTTTCTGCAGACCATGGCGGAGCGGCACAAGCGCCCGGCGCGCAAGATTTCACCGATCGCCATGTTCGCCATGGAAGAGTACGACTGGCCGGGCAACGTGCGCGAACTGCAGAACGTGATGGAGCGGGCGGTGGTGATCTGCGACGGAGGAGAAATCTGCATTGAGCACCTGCCCGCGCAGTTTGCCGGCTGGAAGGACGAAGCCGCCGCCGGGGCCTCGTTTGAAGAAGAAGTGCGGAACTTCAAGCGCCGCCTGATCCAGCGCACGCTGGTGGAGTACGGCAACAACAAGCTGCAAGCGGCGCGTTCGCTGAAGATTGCGCGCTCCTCCCTGCACCGCCTGATCGGCGACCTGGATATTCCGCCCACGGTGCAGTAGGTATTACCCGTTCCTCGCCGCGCCCACGAAACCATGCTCCAACCCGAAAGAAGTGGTGTCGCCCCTAACGGGGCTCTTACTCCTTGTTGCTCGGCTACCCAGGCCTTACGGCCTGGGCTATTCTCTTCCGCCCGCCGGAGGCGGGCTGGGGCGACGGTGCGCCGAGCGGCACGTCAGCGCCCAGCGCGCCACGTTTTGCCAGGATGGCAACTTGAAGGGCCGTGGCGAGTTAGGGATCCCTCGAATCGCGCTCCTTTCCCTGCTGGTTGCGCTCGCAGGCGGTGGCGCTCGCTCCGGATGTCGGAAAGCAAAAGCAAACGGAAGATCCTTCGCTGCGCTCAGGATGACAAACGTGAGGGGCCGTGGCGAGGGCAGGGATCTCACTGGAATCGCTGCGCTCGCCGGGGATGAAAGCGGTGCGGCTTCAGCCGACGCGTTTCCAGAGGGAGAGGTCGAGGGGTTCGGCGAGGAGGTCGTCGGCGAGCTGGAGCCAGCGCTGGATGTGGGGCGACTCGAAGTGGCGCTGGAGGGCGTCTTCGCTGGTCCAGTTTTCGTGGAAGACAAAGAGGGCAGGGTCGGTGGTGCTCTGGTGCATGTCGTAGTTCAGGCATCCCGGCTCGGAGCGGGTGGGGGCCAAGAGCTGGTGGAGCTCTTCGCGGACGCGGGCTTCCATGCCGGGTTTGGCGCGGAGGCGGGCAAGGACGGTGACCTGGGCATCTGCCATGCTGACACTCCTCAGGCCGAGGCTTTGGCCACCAGTTGCTCGAACTCGGGGTGCCCGTGGAGGCTGTTGAGGTCGGGGTCGCGGGCCACCCAGTCGAAGTTGCTGTAGCCGGCCTCCTTGGCGCGCTTGAGCATATCCAGCGCCTCTTCCTTTTTCTCCAGGATGCCGAAGGTGCAGGCGGCGTTATAGAGGATGTTGGAGTCCTTGGGCCGCATGATGACGGCGACCTGGAGCTCGCGGATGGAATCCTCGGCCCTGCCCAGCGAGGCATAGATATTGGCGAGCAGCATGCGGGCGCGGATATCTTCGGGCACCAACTCCAGTTGCTGCTCGAGGGCGCGCATGTGACGCTGGCGCAGGCTGAGCACTTTCTCCTTGTTTCCCAGGCGCTCCTCGCACAAGGAATAGGGGATATAGACGTTGTAGTCGTCACCGTTGTTTTCGATGGCGCGCTCGGCGAAATCGGCGGCCTCCTGGAAGTGGCCGGAGGAGAAGCGGGAGCGGCCGAAGACGTCGTAGGCGCCCTCGCAGTTAGGCTTGAGTTCGATGGCCTGGCGGGCGAATTGGGCAGCCTCGTCGTATTTTTTCTGGGCGTAGGCCATGCGGCCGCGGGCGGCGAGGCCTTCGGGAAGGTTGGGCTGCAGGGCCAGGGCGCGGTCGCACGCGGTCATGCCGCGCTCGATCCAGCGCGGGTGCTGCTCGCGAAATTCGTAGAGGATGCCGCAGGTCTGCGCCAGGCCGGCGTAGGCCAGGGCGAAGGTGGGGTCGAGCGAGATGGCGCGCTCGTACATCTCTAGCGCAAAGTCAAAGTTCATCTGCCGGGTGTAGCTGCGGCCGCGCAGATAGCAGTCGTAGGCCTGGGCGTTGCCGGTGGGGCGCTCGGCGATCTTCTTTTCTTCCTGCGGGGAAAGGGCGACGCGCAGCGCCTGGGCGATGTTGCGGGCGATTTCGTCCTGCACTTCGAAGACATCGGAGAGCTCGCGGTCGTAGCGCTTGGCCCAGAGGCTGGTGCCGGCGCGGGTTTCCACCAACTGGGCGGTGATGCGCAGGCGCTGCCCGGCGCGGCGCAGGCTGCCCATGAGGACAAAGGAGGAACCCAGTTCCTGGCCCACCTGCTGGGCGCTGCCGCTCTTGTCACGGAAGGCCAGAACCGAGGCGCGGGGGAAGACGCGCAGTCCCTGGATGTTGGCCAGCTCGGTGATGATGTCCTCGGTCATGCCGTCGCGAAAGTATTCGTCCTCTTTGGCGCCGCTCAGATTTTCGAAATAGAGCACGGCGACGGACTTTTCCGCCTGCTCAATGGCGGCGGCCCGGACACCGGAAACCGGGGTCTTCTTGCCCGACTCCAGGTCGCGCTTGAGGCGCTGCAGGTCGGTGCGCAAATCGTCGGCACCCTGGTAGCGCAGGCGCGGATCTTTTTCCAGGGCCTTGCCGATGATCAGGGCGAGCTCCGGAGGCACCTCCGGGTTGAGGCGCAGGGGGGAGCGGGGCACGGAGTTGAGGATGCCGTCGAAGATGATGGCGGAGGTGGAGCCGGGAAAGGGCGCCTCGCCGGTGGCCATTTCGTAGAGCACGGCACCGAAGCTGAAGAGGTCGGTGCGGGCGTCGAGCTCCTGGCCGCGGGCCTGCTCGGGCGACATGTAAGCGATGGTGCCGAGAGCGGTGCCGGGGCTGGTGAGCGTGCCCACGGCATCGTGGCCGGCGGTTTCGCTGGCGGAGCCGCCCGCGGTCTCGCCCACGCGCTGGCGCAAGGCGGAAAGCTTGGCCAGACCAAAGTCCAGCACCTTGGCATGGCCGCGGCGGGTGATGAAAACATTGGCGGGCTTAATGTCGCGGTGCACGATGCCACGGGAGTGCGCGGCTTCGAGCGCGTCGGCGATTTCG
>CAYRII010000096.1:0-7612 GCA_964424245.1 uncultured Terriglobales bacterium
GCCCGCCGCGCCCGCTGCGGCGCAGGCGCCTGTTCCCGGCGTGCAGCCGTTCGACTACTCGGTGAACCTCAGGAGCGACGTGTTCGGCGCCGGCATGTTCACCGGCGCGTTCGCGGCGAGCAGCGCCTCGATCTTCAACCCGGACCACGTCATCGCGATCGGCGACCAGCTGCAGGTGCACCTCTGGGGCGGGTTCCAGTTCGAGTCGCTGCTCACCGTGGATGCGCAAGGCAACATCTTCCTGCCCCAGGTCGGGCCGGTGAAGGTGCTCGGCGTGCGCAACCGCGACCTGCAGGCGCGGCTCGAGGAGGCGCTGCGGCGCGTCTTCCGCGCCAACGTTTACAGCTATATCAGCCTCGCCGCGGCCCAGCCGGTGCGCGTCTTCGTCACCGGGTTCGTGCACCGTCCCGGCATGTACCAGGGGACCTCCACCGACAGCGTGCTGCGCTTCCTTGACCAGGCGGGCGGCATCGACGCCGAGCGCGGCTCGTTCCTCGACGTCCAGGTGCTGCGCGGCAGCGCGCGGCGCGCGGAGTTCAACCTCTACGATTTCCTGCTCGGCGGGCGTCTTCCCGGCGTGCAGCTCGGCGACGGCGACGTGATCCTGGTGCAGCCGCGCAAGAGCATGTTCAAGGTCGCCGGGCTGGCGGAGAACGCCAAGCGCTTCGAGTTTACCGGCGCCGGCATCGCGCTCGCGCGCCTCGCGGCGCTGGCGCGGCCGTTCCCCGCCGCGACCCACGTGCGCGTCAACCGCAACACCGGCATCGTGCGCAACACCGAGTACTTCCCGCTCGGCGAGGCCGGCACCGTCGAGCTCTCCAACGGCGACGAGATCGAGCTCACCGCCGACAAGCGCCCGGGCACGATCACGGTGCGCGTCGAGGGCGAGCACGTCAGCCCGCAGGAATACGTCGTTCCCTACGGCTCGCAGCTGGGCGAGGTGATGCAGCAGATCCGCTTTACCGAGCGCTCCGACGCGGGCAACCTGCAGCTGTTCCGCCTCAGCGTGAGGCAGCGCCAGAAGCTGCAGCTGCACGCGGCGCTGAAGAGCCTGGAGTCGGCGGTGCTGACCGCGCGCTCCGGCACCAGCGACGAGGCGCGGCTGCGCAGCGAGGAGGCGCAGCTCATGCTGCAGTGGGTGGAGCGGGCGCGCGGCATCGAGCCGCTCGGCCAGGTGCTGGTCTCGCAGTCGGCCGAGCGCGACCGGCTGCCGCTGGAGAACGGCGACGTGCTGCGCGTGCCGGCCCGCGACGGGCTGGTGCTGGTGAGCGGCGAGGTGCTGTTCCCCAACGCGGTGGCGCACGATGCCAAGTTCGAGATCGAGGACTACATCAAGCGCGCCGGCGGCTACTCGCAGACCGCGGACACCTCGCGCATCGTGGTGGCGCACCGCGACGGCAGCTTCGCCGAGGGCGAGCAGGCGCCGATCCTCGCCGGCGACGAGATCCTGGTGCTGCCGAAGGTGGACACCAAGTCGCGGCAGTTCTGGAAGGACATCACGCAGATCATCTTCCAGATCGCGGTCAGCTCGAGGGTCATATTCGGGCTCGGCAGGTAGCGTTGCTCGCCGGCGGCGCCAGAACGCTGTCAGTAGGAATTCTCAGAGCACGCGCGGCACGGGCTCGCAGTTCCTCGTCGAGCTGTTCCTGGCGGAGCTCGGCATCGTGTACGCGGAGGCGACGCGCTCCGGGCTGCGCCTGGTGCTGCGCGACCACGCCCACAGCCACTTCTGCACCGGCCCGCGGGTGCCGGCACGGCCGAGCTTGCGCGAGATCGTCACCTCGCGCTTCCCTGCGCTTTCCGTGCTCACCGTGCGGCACCCGCTGGACAGCTTCCTGGCGCTCAAGGCGAACGGCTGGCTCCACTTCAGCCCGGCGCGCTCGAGGAGTACTGCGCCCGCTACGCGGCTTTCCGCGGCGCCTACAAGGGGGTCCCGAGGGTGCGCTACGAGGACTTCGTCGCCCGCCCGCGCCGCGCCATGGGCGAGATCTGCGGCGCGCTCGAGCTGCCGTTCTCGGAGCAGTTCGAGGAGTTGTTCGGCGCCTTCCGGATGACGGGCGATAGCGGCCGCGGCGGAGATGTGATTGAATCCAGACCCCGCCGCCCGCTGGACCCGGGGCTGCTGGAGCAATGGCGCGAGGGCGCGGCCTGCCGCCGGCTCGCGGCCGAGCTCGGGTACGATGAAGCAGACACGCTAAACTGAGTCGAGGTTTCCATGAAAGTGCTGGTGCTGGGTGGCGATGGATTCTGCGGCTGGCCGACGTCGCTGCATCTGTCGGCGCTCGGCCACGAGGTGGCGATCGTCGACAACCTGTCGCGGCGCAAGATCGACATCGAGCTCGAGTGCGAGTCCCTCACCCCGATCCGGCCGGTCGGGGAGCGGCTGCGCGCCTGGCGCGAGGCGACCGGTCGCTCGATCGCGTTCCACGACTTCAATGTCGCGCGCAACTACCAGCGCCTGCTCGATCTGCTGAAGGAGTGGCGGCCGCAGGCCGTGGTGCACTTCGCCGAGCAGCGCGCCGCGCCCTACTCCATGAAGTCGAGCTACCACAAGCGCTACACGGTGGACAACAACCTCAACGCCACCAACAACCTGCTCGCCGCCGTGGTCGAGTCGGGCCAGGACATCCACGTCGCGCACCTGGGCACCATGGGCGTCTACGGCTACGGCACCTCCGGAATGAAGATCCCCGAGGGCTACCTCACGGTAAAGCTCGATACCAGCCACGGACCGGTCGAGAAGGAGATCCTCTATCCCGCGAATCCGGGGAGCATCTACCACCTCACCAAGACGCAGGACCAGTTGATGTTCTTCTACTACAACAAGAACGACAAGCTGCGCATCACCGACCTGCACCAGGGCATCGTCTGGGGCACGCAGACGCGCGAGACGCGGCTCGACGAGCGCCTCATCAACCGCTTCGACTACGACGGCGACTATGGCACCGTGCTGAACCGCTTCCTGATGCAGGCCGCGATCGGCCACGCCCTTACCGTGCACGGCACCGGGGGCCAAACGCGCGCCTTCATCCACATCCGCGACACGGTGCGCTGCATCGAGCTGGCGCTCGCCAACCCGCCGCGGCGCGGCGAGAAGGTGAGGATCCTCAACCAGATGACGGAAACGCATCGTGTGCGCGAGCTGGCGGCGCTGGTATCGCGGCTGACGGGTGCGGTGATCGAGTGCTTGCCGAATCCGCGCAACGAGGACGACGAGAACGAGCTGCACGTCGAGAACCGCTGCTTTCTCGACATGGGCCTGCAGCCGACCACGCTGGAGGACGGTCTGCTCATGGAGGTGTCCGAGATCGCCCAGAAGTACGCCGCGCGCTGCGACCGCTCCAAGATCTTGTGCACTTCGTATTGGACACGGGAGAACGAGAGCAGGAGCCGCAAGCAGGCGCGGCCCACCGACGTCAGTGCGGTCGGCGTCGAGTAGCAGCGCCGCCGCCGCTTCCCGCTGAACGCTGAGCGCATGAGGGTGCTGGTGACGGGCGGCTGCGGCTTCATCGGCGCGAACCTCGCGCCGATGCTGCGTGCGCGCGGCCACGAGGCGAGCACGTCCTTGCCGGTCTTCCGGGACATTCCCCATACGAAACTCTTACCGGATAGTCGCCGTGCGCTCCCGCAGTCTGTTTTCTCCGCATGCTGAAGCCTAAAGTTCTGCACTTGTCCTATTCGGACCTCGGCGGCGGTGCCGCAATCGGTGCGTATCGACTTCACAATGCACTGCTGGACATAGGCATCGCCAGCGAAATGCTCGTAATTGAGAAGAAGACAAACGATGCATCGGTCAAAAGGATCCTGAAGCCGCAGGAGGTAAAACTGCAGAAGACATACAACAGGCAGTCAGGTGAACTCCGCAACCTCGCGGGGATCCCGGATCTGTCGATCAGAAGTTTCGGAATCTTCGGGCCGAAAACCGCGGACCTCATAAATCAATCAAACTGCGACGTCGTACACTTTCACTGGATTGCTGGTAACACGATCCGGATCCGAGACATTCCCACCATACGTAAACCCATTGTGTGGAAAATGCCGGACATGTGGCCATTTTCTGGTGCCGAGCATTACATCGGCCACTTCGACGCCAAACGCTACAAGTATGGATATACGGAAAGAAACGCCCCGGAGGGAATGGCAGTCGACATTGACAGATGGGTGTGGGAGCTGAAGCGCCATTACTACAAGAACGCCGATATAACTGTCGTCTCCCCCTCGCGTTTTCTGGCCCACGGTGCCCACGAAAGCGTCCTTTTTAGGGACCGGGAGGTACACGTCATTTCGAACCCCCTGCCGAAGCTGTTCATCGATTACCGGTTGCCATCTCCGGACGACCGGCGGGACATTCGACGACGGCACAATCTGCCCGCAGATACTTTCCTTTGCGCCTTCTCGGCCTATAGCACGACGGAGCCGAGAAAAGGCTACGGCCACATTGAGAAAGGCCTGCGCGAGTTCCTGCCGCGCCTGTTCGATCGCGGAAAAGTGACTTTCACTGTCATCGGGGATACGACAAGGCGCGTTGAGGAGATCAACGGCTACTCCGTTCACTTTCTTCCACGGATCACCGAGCCGGAAAAGTACTTTGAGGTACTCGGCGCATGCGATGTCCTGTTCTTTCCTTCCGAAATGGACAGCACTGCCATGGTTGTGCAGGAAGCCTTATGCGCCGGCGTGCCGACCGTGGCTTTTGACGTAGGGGGCATGCCGGAAATGGTAATCCACGGACGAAACGGCTATCTGGCGAAACCGTATGATGTCGCAGACCTGTTCGATGGCCTTGCATGGGTTTTCCACCATCCGGACAAGGACTCCCTCAGCAAATACGCAAGGAATCGGGCGGTGCGAATGCATGACCCCGATCTTTGCGCCCGTTCCTACCAGGAACTGTACATGAGAGTCACCGGACGGAGCCCGGACCAGGTGCGTAGCGGCGGCGGACGGTTGTTCGACAGGATCGTGACCGAGGAACCGCCTTTCGAACACAGGAATTTAGGAAGCGCGCGGGTAATGATCCTCGATCCCTCGGTCAGACACCGGGCTGACACATCCCACAATACGGACTGCTGCCTCTCCCTCTCCGCCGTGCTTCATGCCGAAGGGGTTCTGCCGATTTGGGTGGTCAACGAGCAGTGTGAATTTGAGAATCCCTTTGGCCCGGCGTACAAGCGCTTCGGCTATACCGCGTACGACAAGATCCGGACCACCCTGGACAGACGCGACGACTATGAGATGCGGGAGCCAAAGCGATTTCCCGGCCGAATCTATCCGGGTGAACGCGATGTGTACGACATACTGAAAGACGTCAACCGCGTTGAAAAGCTGGGCAGTGACGATGCCATATACGTACCGATGGCCGACAGATACCTGGTGGAAGGCGTGCTGATGTGGTTGGACTCCGTACCCGAATCGCGGCGGCCGAAAGTGCTGTTCCTGTTCATGTTGGAGAATGGCGATTTCCTGCCAGGCGGATACGATATCGCCGGCCTGTTACGCAAGGCCATGGTCTGCGGAAAGCTGTCTGGGAACATTGCAATATGCGTCGAAACGGAGCTGATGGCGCAAAAGTTCAAGAACGCGTATGGAGTAGATTGCGTTGTCGCCCCCCCTCCCACTGGATTCGCGGACTCCATGCTGGAGAAACTCCTCCCTGAGCCGCAACGGTCACGATACAAAGACGCCTATCGGACTATCTCTTCCTTTTTCGAAGGTACGGAGCATGATGACGCAGTCCCCCAAAAGCGCGAAGGCGAATGGTGGGTCCTGGCGCCGGGACGTGGCAGGAATGACAAGGGGTATGCGCGGCTGCCGGGCATCATCGATGCGCTCGATAAGGCCTCTGACAACAAGAGGGGGCGCGTGAAATTTATCATGCAAGAGGCTCGTGCCATGGACGGGCTGCAGGATGTAGTCTCAAACCTGAGCCGCAGGCCAAACGTCCACCTGCTGCCGTCCATAATAAGCACACCCGTGCTTGATCTACTGTTCGAACGCGCCGACGTGATCCTACTGCCATACGATGCAACTGTGTATAAAGAGAGAGGCTCGGCTTTCGTGTACAAGGCCATAGCATGCGGCAAACCCTTGGTGGTCACTGCAGATACGGGGCTGATGACCTCTATTACAGAGAATATCGCAAGGAGCGCCGCTACACCCGACGGATTCGCGGCCGCACTGCATGAGATCATGACACACGGCGTAGAGAGGGAGCAGCAACTGGCATCCGCGCGCGCTTACCTAGAATCCCTCGATGTTGTTCGCACGCTCACCGGAATCAGTGGGACAGCATGCCGCCCGAACCGGAAGAAGGTGCTGCTCTTCACCTTCGGGCGCCGCAGCCGGTTCATCACCGGCCTGCTGACACGGAACTTCCTGACCACGGAATGCCGGTATCTCGGAAAAGACGACGACCGGGATGTGCTGGCGGAAGAGTATGCCAATACCGAGCTCTTGATGAACTACTACGTGGTTCAGGCGGAACCAACAAAGGGAGATTTCCCGATGCCGGTGCCGATTGTAGATGCCTTACGCGACTCCGCGTACGATTACGTATTCCTGCTGAACGGCTTGTCGCATTCCGTCTGCCTCATGGATCAAATATCACGTGCGAAGACTGCGGATACCGAAGTTTGTGATCTTCGCACGATGCTTAAGCGCGAAAAGATCCCCCTCGATGCTGACCAGTGGAAGATGGTGTCGCTTTTGTCATGAGCCTGTACAGGAAAGGTACTCTGTTGGAGAGGTCTGGCTAAGAGAAGAAGGGCTTTCTGAGATTATAGAATACGGCGTATTTCGCTCCCGGACATCGAGCTTGCAGAGACCTGACTGGACACCACAGATTCCGCCAACACCCTCTGGAACGAATGATACAGCCAGACTCCACGCCACCACACGTCGATGATGATTCTACAACCGCGTTGAAGCAGGACGGTGCGGCCCTGACGGTGGAGCTCGACGCACAGCGAAATCAGACACAATCGTGCATGATCCAGTTGTTTGAGGTACAGAAGGAACTGGAGAAATATCACGAGCGTTGCAGTCGACTTGAGAAGCAGCTAGCGGAGCTCCCCGATCCATCTGCTCGCGGGCCGATCCTTGCTGGAGAGTCGCAACCAGGGCGGGAAGCGCCTGCACAACTGCTACCTCGCCTCGCCACGCTGCCGTGGTGGCTATCCTTTCTGTTGGGCGGCAGGCGACGGAAGGCGGCGCTCCATATCAGCAAGATTCTGTCTCACCGCTTGTTCGACGCGGAATGGTATCTGCAGCAGTATCCGGATGTCGCAGCGTCCGGAACGGATCCTCTACGGCACTATCTTGAGCATGGCGCGCATGAGTACATGAACCCCAGTCCAAAATTCGACACGCGCTGGTACCTGACGGCGTATCCCGATGTTGCGCGTTCCGGTGCCAATCCCTTGCTTCATTACGTCGAATTCGGCATATACGAAGGCAGGCAGCCGAATGCCGCCTTGCAGTCTTTGAAGGAGACCCTGGGAAAGGCGAGAGCCGACAATGAGCACCTCAGGAAGGTGCTGCACGAACGGGACTCCGCCATAAATTCGCTCCAATCCCGAATCGAATCGAGCGGCAAGTCGCTGGAGCAGTTGAA
>CAYRII010000096.1:7712-9301 GCA_964424245.1 uncultured Terriglobales bacterium
GAGCAGTTGAAATCACACAACGAGCACCTCCAAAACAGGCTGCAGGAGCGGAACGCGGCCGTGGAGTCTCTGCAGGAAACGGTAAATTCGCTCCAATCCCGAATCGAATCGAGCGGCAAGTCGCTGGAGCAGTTGAAATCACACAACGAGCACCTCCAAAACAGGCTGCAGGAGCGGAACGACGCTGTGGAATCCCTCCAGTCTGCCCTGGGACAGGTACAGGCTGATACCGAACGACTGAAAAAGGAACTGCAGCATGCAAATGAGGCGGCAAGCCGCTTTGTGAAGTTCAAGAAGTTGCGCAATGAAGATTTGCAGGAATTGAGAAGGCAATATAAGCAGGCCACGGCGGGTCGGGACGAGCAGCAGGCCCTGCTGACCTTGCTCGCGGAAAAGATACATGAAGCTGCGCGGTACTTCGACGCTCTCCGGGATACCTCCACTTCAAATACGGTAAGCCGAAAAGGTCCCGGGCCACGCAAGAAGACCGCAGCGCGCCTTCGAAACGGTCGTGACGCCAGATAGTCAGATCAGCATAAGAGCCTCGAGAAATGTCTCAAAATCGCGTTATCGAAGCCCAGCTTCGGGATACCTTAAGAGAGGCTGTGAACATTCTGCACGAAATGGGTCTACATGGCTCGCGGCGGACCAGCACTTCGAGCATTTCTCCCGATGCGTTCCATGAATGCCTCTCCCTTTGCACCCGAGCGCTTCACCGCAATCCGGAACCTGTACGTACCATACATCACGTCGCTTGCAGCGGCGGCACACTGATCGTCAAGTGTCTCGCTGCAATGCCGAATATGTTGGTATTGAACGAAATCGATCCACTGAGCCAGTTGGGTTTCAATCTCCGGCAGCCAGCCTTCAGGCCCACAGACATTCTTTCTCTCGTAAGGGAGGGAGACCATCTAGTCAGCGACGACTTGCTGATCAAGTTGTTCCTGGAATCTCTGGCGGCCCTCCACAAAGAGATGACTGCGTCTGGCAGGAGGCTCCTGCTGCGCGATCACAGCCACAGCCATTTTTTTGCAGGGAGCAGCATCGCGCGACGCCCCAGTCTGCATACAATTTTACAGTCTCGATTCTCCACGATATCCATCGTCACCGTTCGTAATCCCGTGGATAGTTTCCTCTCATTAATCCAAAGCGAGTGGATGCATTTCTCCGCGGCCCGGTTCGACGAGTACTGTTTTCGGTATCATGCGTTCCTGGATGAACACGCAGGCGTCCCCATTTTCAAGTACGAGCATTTCGTTTCCGAACCGTTAGCCGAGGCCAAAAGGATGTGTGAGTGCCTTGGTCTGAGCTATTCAGATGCATTCATCGAAACGTTTGATTTCTTTGCCTTTTCAGGAGACAGCGGGAGAACGGGGAACGTAATCGAACCTCGACCCAGGAGGCCGCTCGATGATGCGTTTCTGGATATCGCGAATAGGTCGCGCCAGTACGAGAAGCTCGCTGCGCGGCTTGGATACGAAAGGCAATGTCCCGTAGCGTGTTGAACGAAGTGCGGTAGCGGCTCCGGTTTTCATGTTACGCGACCTTGCGCTCGGCGACGACGGTGTGCGCGGCGTGATGGCGTTGCA
>CAYRII010000097.1:0-9192 GCA_964424245.1 uncultured Terriglobales bacterium
CAAAGAGCACGGCGAGCCGCTCGGCGACGTTGGCCATGCCGATGCCGGTGCCTTCCTCCGCAGACTCCTGCCCCAGTCCCACTCCGTCATCCTCCACCTGCAGCACCAGCGTGTTGCCGGAGACGCGGCTGCGCAGGGTGATGCTGCCGCCGTCCACCTGGGGAGCAAGTCCGTGCTTGATGGAGTTTTCCACCAGCGGCTGGAGGATCATGCTGGGGACAAGGGCGTCGAGCGAGGCGGCATCCAGTTGCTTGGAGACGCGCAGCTTGTCGCGGCCGAAACGCACCACTTCAATATCCAGGTAGGCGTCGATGAACTCGACTTCCTCGCGCAACTGGATGAAGGAATCGTGCTTGCGCAGGAGGCGGCGCAGAATGCTGGCCAGCTTGACGATGAGCTCGCGCGCCGAATCCGGATCAAAGCGCACCAGCGAGGAGATGGAGTTCAGGGTGTTGAACAGGAAGTGGGGATTGATTTGCGTCTGCAGGGCCTCCATGCGCGCCTGCAAGAGCAGCCGCTCCTGCTCTTCCAGCTTCATCTCGATGCGGGCGTTGTTCCAGATCTTCAGCGGGATGGCCACCATCGCAATGGTCACCGCGTAAATGGCCAGTTGCGCGGGCCACTGGTCGCTTACCAGCGCGAACATTTTTCCCGGCAGCCGCGCCGCCAGTTCCAGGTGGAGCAACTGCAATCCCAGGATGACCAGGAAGAATGCGGTTTGCCAGTCGCCCAGCGGGTGGCGCAGCACGCGCCGCACCCAGCGATAGACGCCCAGGTCAATGAACGGCGAGAACGACCACACCTCTTCGTGGTTGGGCACGCGGCTGCGCAGCAGTCCGGCCATCAGCCCGGCGAACACGTTCAAGGGAAGCGTGACGTACTCGCCGGCCCACAGCGCGGGCATGGCAACCAGGGCCCCTCCCAGCGCGCCCGTCAGGCACCCGCCGATCACGCCCATCAGAATGGCGGCCTCGAATCCCAGGTCGGCGGCCAGAAAGTTGGGCACCAGCACCCGGATCATCACTCCCAGGGCGAAAAAAGTGGCCACGAACAGCGTCAGGTGAATCTTCTGCTCGAAGCTGCGTTCCTCGCGGAACAAGAGCCATTTGAAGTAGCGCGAACGGACCAGGGCGCTGGCGACGGCGGCGGCCACGCCCAGCTTGATCAGAAGGGTGACGAGAATCAGGCGCTGATCCACGGGAGAAACTCCAACGTACTCTAGCACGGAAGGCGCGCCCGCCGGACCTGCGCCCAGCGGCGGGGCTTATAATGCCGGTGTGAAGGAGAACGCTCCCATTCGCCAGGTGGCCGCCGCGGATTTCCCTACGCGCTGGGGAACTTTTCGCATCTTCGGATTTGAAGCCGACGCGGAAACGGGCGGCGAAAAGCGCGTGGAGACGGCCCTGGCCCTGGTGATGGGCGACCTTGCGGGCGGGCCGCCGCTGGTGCGCGTGCACTCGCAATGCCTGACCGGAGACGTCTTCGGGTCGTTGCGCTGCGATTGCCGCCAGCAACTGGAAATGGCGCTGACGCTGATCGCCGCAGAAGGAGCAGGGGTGCTGGTCTATGAGCAGCAGGAAGGGCGCGGCATTGGGCTGATGGCCAAGCTGCGCGCCTACGAGCTCCAGGACCGCGGCATGGATACGGTCGAAGCCAACGAAAGCCTCGGCTTCCGCGCCGACCAGAGAGAGTTTGCCCTTCCCGCCCAAGTGCTGAAGGCGCTGGGCGTGAGCGAGGTGCGCCTGCTCTCCAACAACCCCGAGAAGGTACGGGCGCTGGAGGCGGCCGGGGTCCGGGTGCGAGAACGCGTCCCCTGCGAAGTGGAACCGCATGCGCACGCGGAAAACTACCTCAAAGTAAAGAAGGAAAAGCTGGGACACCTCTTCACCCGCCGGTAGGCTGGCTAGCGCCATTCCCCCTGACTTTTAACGCCTCTAACGCTTGGTTTTTCTGCGCCTTGCCTCCTCCTCCTTCAACAGTCGCAGGAGGGCGGCGCGGTTCTTTGCCGGCAGGTGGCTCAGGGCAAAAGCGGAGAGCGCGAGATAGAGGCCGCGGGCGTGGGGCAGGGAGCGAAGGGCGCGCAGGTGACGGCGCACCGTTTCCACGTTGCCGCGCTTGATGGGCCCGCTGAAGGCGAAGGCAGGCCCGCCGCGGAAGTAGTTTTCCAGCGACCGTTGCACAATGGGCTGCATGGCGCGGCGTAGCGCGGAGCGCGGCAGGCCGGTGGCGGCTGCCACCTGTTCCGCCGCCGCCAGAGTAGAAACCAGCCCGGGTGACGAGAAAAAACCGAAGGCGTGATAGAAGACCTTCGCCTCCGCAGAAATGACCAGAACGTGTCCTCCCAGGTCGCGCAGCAGGCGTCGACCCAGGGCAACTGCAGCGGGATTGCCCTCAAGGGCAAAGGAGACGCCTTTCATGGCGGAAGGCGAGGAAGCCACGAAGGTCATGAGCGGGTGCAGCGAAGCCACGGCGGCGCCGCGGCGGCGCAGAGGCTGAAGCACATCGCTGGAGAGCGCGCCGCTGGTATGGAAGACGCACTTCCCTTTCCAGTCGCCCACCTTGGCCACTTCTCGCGCGCAGGCGGCGATGGCGTGATCCGTGACGCAGAGGAAGACGACGTCAGCCGACCAGGCCGCACTTCGGCGCGTGATCGAGCGGGCGCCGACGCACCGGGCGAGGCGGCGGGCGCGCGCCCGCGAAGCGGCGCCGCTGCGGGAAACGATTTCCTCGATCCTGTAGCCGGCGGCACGCAGCGCCAGCGCCAGCGAGGTGCCCAGATTCCCCGGGCCGACGAGAGCGATCCTGGGACGGGAAGCCATCGTGGCGCAGGATAGCAGATAAAGTTTTGTGGCGCCGTGCGGTAAGAACCGTTGACACCACCTGCCGGCAGCCGCAGAATTGTCAGCAGCACGGGGAGAGGTTTGCAGTGGCTCGCATCAAAGGCAAAGTCAAGTGGTTCAATAACAGCAAGGGTTATGGATTCATCGGCCGCGAAGACGGCCCGGACGTGTTCGTGCACTTCAGCGCCATTGAAGGCGAAGGCTACAAGAGCCTGCAGGAAGGCGACGAAGTGGAGTTTGAGATCGTCCAGGGCCCGAAAGGCGCGCAGGCGGAAAAGGTCACGCGGCTTTCCTAGCGGCCCCAACTGGCGGCCCATTCCCAACCCAGCCACCCGGGCTGGGTTTTCGTTTGGGCGAAAGGCCAGCCACGAGGCCTCGCGGTTCAGGTAATAGGCCGGATTGTCCAGGGAAAGCCGGGTCATCTCAGAAGGAATCGGGGGACAACTACTATTCTATCGCCTTGCCACCGCCTCCGGCAGAGACATCCATGGCCTTCCTAAGTTGTTGTATCTAATTATGTTACGTGGCTCTCTCCTTCCCTTGGTGGCTGCCCCTTCGAGGTTTCACGTTAAGCGAAGCGTCCCCCAATCCTTGTCATGCCGAGCGAGCGCGAAGGACCCGCTCGGCGGGGGACCGAGCGCGACCGAGGGATCTGCAAGTCATCTCACCTGACCCACGACCGGCTGACGTCTTTCACCGCGCTCCTGGACTCACCTTGACCGGCGGTTCCGGCGGTGCTCTAATTCAGCCGCCGATCTGCGCCGGGAATCGCGGGTCAGCCTAGAGGCAAGCCAAGCGGCGAGGTCGCCTCGCAGCCCACTCGGAGAAAGGAGGGTACAACTATGCGCTGCTGCATCTGTGGCCAGGATATGACTGGTAAGCCCGTCATGCAGGACCGTATGACAGGCGTGGTCTACTGCCAAACGGACTCGGAGTACTTTTACTCCTTGAAAGACCCGGGTGCTTTCTCCTCCTGCCAACGCTGTGGTTTCAAATACAGCAAAGCGTATTCACTGTTCGCCAAGGGCGCCACGTCGCAGTGCCCAAACTGTCAAGCGAGCTACGACTCGCCGGCCGCTACCAGCACACAGGGCGCTGAAGCGCGTCCGCTCGCGTCAGCAAGGAAGGCCGACACCGTTGCAGTGCCTTCGTCGCCGGCCTCAGGGGCAAGTGTCAGCGCGACGGACGAAGAAGAGCTTTATGAAGAGATGGCCCTCAGGTGGCTGGCACTGGCAGGCCACACGGAAACCAGGACAAACGACGCTAACCAGCGTTTGCTCGCGTCGGCAAAGAACGGCGACACCGCTGCAGTACTCGCGTCGCTCGCCGCAGGGGCAAATGTCAACGCGACGGGAGAATATGACGCGACGGCTTTGGTGCTTGCGGCGGCGTTCGGCGACCACACGGAAACTGTCCGCGCCTTGCTGGCCGCAGGCGCCAACCCCGATGCGAAAGCAAAAATGGGGCAGACGGCTTTGATGTGCGCCGCGGGTGAAGGGCGCACGGAAACGGTGCAGGCCCTGCTGGCCGCAGGCGCTGACGTCAACGCCACCGATCGCTTGCGGCAAACGGCATTGTTCTATGCGGCCGAGAAAGGCCGCACCGAAGTGGTTCGGGTGTTGTGCACCGCTGGAGCGAATGTCAACGCCTTTGAGCAGGATGGTTGGACGCCTCTAATCAGCGCGGCTAGCGAGGGCCACGCCGAAGCGGTACAGGCCCTGGTCACGGCCGGGGCCAATGTCAACGCGCGGGCGCCCGGTGGTTTCACGGCGCTAGGCCAAGCCGAGAGCAACCGGCACAGCGAAGTGGTCGCGTTGCTGGAGAGGCTCGGAGCCAAGCGAATTAGGGGACCGTACTGAGATCCCTAAAGCCGGGTCATCTCAGAAGGAATGCGGGGGACAACCACAGAGCACCGAGGGCATTGGTCGCAGTGGTTAGGCTTCCCTCCAGTTCGGGAAAGGGGCGCGGCTGGACTGCCGAAAAGCGGTGATGAGGTCAGGGATGATGCGGCGACGGCTGTAGAGGGTTTCAATGATTCGGTCCAAGCCATCGGCATCCTGCCCGTGCCACTCCGGGGGCATACCGGCGGCAACTGCCGGATGTCGTCAACACCCATCCCCTGAGCGCGGCTGAGTGCAGGCTCAAAGCTCTTCCAGCCGGTCACGGTTCGATATACCTCGTTGCGGGCATAGACGCCCCGCGCCGCTGCATCGGGGAACGTCCATTCCCCCGCATTGAAGCAATATCCGTGGTCAATAAAGGTCACGCGGTACTTACGTGACCGCGGCGGACGGATCGTCCAGGGGCCGAAGGGCGCGCAGGCGGAAAAGGTCACGCGGCTTTCCTAGCGGCCCCAACTGGCGGCCCATTCCCAACCCAGCCACCCGGGCTGGGTTTTCGTTTGGGCGAAAGGGCGCGATAGAATCGGTTCCCGGCCCGGCCGCATAGGATCAGCCCGCGTGGACAACAAGAACATCGCCCGCATTCTGGACGAGACCGCCGACCTGATGGAGATCCATGGCGACGACTCGTTCCGCATTCGCTCCTATCAGCGGGCGGCGGAGGCGCTGGGCTCGCTGCCGCAGCAGGTCGCCGACCTCATGGCAGATCCCAAGCAAGTGCTGGCCATTCCCGGCATCGGCAAGGGCATGCTGGCGCACCTGCAGGAGATCCTGAAAACGGGCCGGCTGAAACTTCACGCCGAATTGCTGGCCAAGTACAGTCCCGCCATCCTCGATCTGCTCAAGATCCAGGGCCTGGGGCCGAAGACCATCGCGCTGATCTGGGACGCCTACGGGGTGTGCGACGTGGAGGGCGTAGAGAAGCTGGCGCGCGCGGGACAACTGCGCACCTTGCCGCGCATGGGGGAAAAGCAGGAGCAGAAGATCCTGAAGGCCATCGAGGACTACCGGCGCATCTCCGGGCGCTTTCTCATCCAGGAAGCAGACGAAGTGGCGCGGCAGATCCAGGCCCATCTGGAGGGCGTTCCCGGCGTGGAGAGCACCACACCTGCGGGTTCCCTGCGGCGCGGGCGCGAGACGGTGGGCGACCTGGACCTGCTGGTGACGCTGAAGACGAAAACCAGCGCGAAGCAACGAGAGGCCGTAATCGCACGCGTCCTGGCCTTGCCCGGCGTGGCGCGCGTCCTGGCGCAGGGGGAGAACAAGGTGAGCTTCCAGCTCGGAAGCGGCATGCAGGTGGACGTGCGCCTGCTGCCACCGGAGTCCTTCGGCGCAGCGCTCTTGTACTTTACCGGTTCCAAATCACACAACGTCGAGCTGCGCCAGCGCGCCCTCAAGATGGGCTACACGCTCAACGAGTACGGGTTGTCGCGGCTGGAAGGCGGGAAGCGTGTTGCGGGAAAGAGCGAGGAGGAAATCTACAAACGGCTGAAGCTGGCCCTGATCCCGCCGGAGCTGCGCGAGGCGACCGGCGAAATCGAGGCGGCGGAAGAGGACAAGCTGCCGGAGCTAGTTACGCTTTCCGACATCCGCGGCGACGTCCACATGCACACCGTGGCCACCGACGGACGCAACAGCATCGAGGAGATGGCGGAGGCGGCGCAGGCGCGCGGCTACCAGTACATGGCCATCACCGACCATTCCAAGAACCTGGCCATGGCGAATGGCCTCGACGACAAGCGCGCCGAAGCCCACGTCCGAAAAATCCGGGCGGTGGGAAAGAAAATGGAAGGCATTGGCGTGCTGGCCGGCATCGAGGTGGACATTCTTGCCGATGGCGCGCTCGACCTTTCCGACGGTGTGCTCGAGCAGATGGACGTGGTGATCGCCAGCGTGCACTCCCATTTTCAGCAGGAGCCGGAGCGCATGACGGATCGCCTCCTTCGCGCCCTGGAGAACCCCAACACGGATATTCTCGGCCACCCAACCGGGCGGCTGTTGCAGCGCCGCGACGGCTACCGCTTCGACCTGGAAGCCGTGATGCGCTCGGCGGCCGCCAAAGGCGTGGCCCTGGAACTGAACGCTGCGCCCGAGCGGCTGGACCTGTGCGATGTTCACCTGCGTCTGGCGAAACAGCGAGGCGTGAAAGTGGTGATGAACACCGATGCGCACCATACGTCGCACCTGGAAAAAATGAAGTACGGCCTGCTGCAGGCCCGGCGCGCCTGGCTGACCCGCAAGGACGTGCTCAACACGCTGCCGCAGGAGCGTTTTCTGAAAGCCTTGCGAAGCACCTAACCTGGAAGATCCAGCCGGTACCGGCCGGAGAGGGACGAAGTTCTACGAGGCCATGCGATGACCGAAGAAAAACCATCCCCGGCGGCGCCCGATGCCGGGCACATTCCCATGACGGAAGAACTGGACAGCGCCCGCTGGACTTTGCCGCCGATCCTTCCCGTGATCGGGGCCGCCGTGGTGGTGGCGCTCCTGGTGGCGGCCTACTCGCGCCAGGCCGCCAAGCCGGGGACACAAGGCAGCATCAAGAAGGTGGCGGCCGCGCAGGTCTCGGAGAGTTCGGTGCTGGTTCTGGTGCAGGTGCACCTGGAGAATCCGGCCGACAAGCCACTCTACATACGCAATTCAAAAGCGACGTTGGAAGCTGCCGGAGCCAAGCACGAAGACGCGGCCGCCGCCGTGAGCGATCTGGACCGCTATCTGGGAGGTTTTCCCGCGCTGCAACCCTACCGCATCGCACCGCTGCGGCCCGAAAGCAAGATTGCTCCCGGGGCACAGGTGGATGGGATGGTCTTATTTGCCTTTCCGGTAAGCCTGGCGGCTTTTGAGCAGCGAAGGTCGCTGGTCGTGACAGTGGACCTCTACGACCGCACGCCCCTGGTCTTGCGGGAGAAAAAATAACAGGGATGGCCGAAGCCATCCCCGGGGCAACTGTGCTTTGCCGTTACTGGGCGCGCGCCGCCACCGTCTTGGGCGTGCTGAGGTAGCCGGTGACCTTGTTCTTCTCCACCGAGAAAATCACCACCTCATACAACTGCCGGTCGCGGCCGGTGTAGAACTGCAGCGGTTCCAGCAGGGTTTTGTCTTTCTTTTCGATGGTGCGGTCATCCGCCACCACGTTCATAGTGAACTTGCTCTTCTTGGCATCCGCCTTCTTGAGTTGCAAGCTGATGGTGGAAACAGGTGTGGGAGGCTTGCCCTTCAGCAAGGCAAACTCGTAGTAATTGCGCTCACCGCGACGCCTCAGGTCCACCAGGTCTTCGGTGTTGCGTGCGATCAAGCCGCTCATGACGCCCTGATCGCCGATGGTGCGCTCCAGCTTTTCCCGGGTGGCGGCCAACTCGGTGCGGGTAGTAGCCACGTCCGTGCGCACGTTGCCGACCTCGGATTTGACGCCTTCCACCTGCTCGGTGACGGCGCCAATCTGTTGTTTTTGTTCTTTCATCAAGCGGGAGACCGAGGTCTTCTGCTGCCGCTGGAGTTCTCCGGCGCGGGCCTCGAACTCTTTTTCGGTGACTCCCAGTTTTTCCGCCAGGGTTTCCGTGGTCGCCTTCATGCGCGCCTCGGAGGAGTCCAGCCGCTCGCCGAGTTGTTTCTGGGTGGCAGCGGTGGTGGCCTGGGCGGCTTCCAGGGTGGTGATCTTGCCGCGCATGTCAAACATCAGGTACAGGGAGGCCAGCACATACAGGCCGGCCACGGCCAGCAGCACAATCTTGATTCCGCTGCCGGACTGCGGGGGAGACTCGTAGTCGGACATCAATACTCCTTACGCAAGGATTGAACCGCGGAGCCAGCGCCCAAATTGCAACGCAGTCACCGAGGATGTGGGGCGCCCTGCAGCGCCGTCCATGGTTATTTTACCGCAGCGTGCTCCATTTGCGTCTGGCGCGCAGCCGCCGCCGACAACAACGCGTCCAGCTCCGGCATGACTTCGGAAAAACCCGCCGAATCGGGCCAGCGGATTTCCAGTCCGTTCACGAAAACGCGCCGCTGCGGCAAAGCGGAGGCCGCCTCGGCCAGCGCTTCGAAACCGTCCCTCTCGGAATAGGCGTAGGTCACGCGCAAATACCGGTGGCCGTTTTCCTCTTGATGCTCCGCGTATGTGGATTGCCGCCGCGCCAGCTGGCGCACTCGCTCAAACACCCGTGAGTCCTGAACATCGATCAAAATGGTGAAGCCGGCGTAGCCGAGCATCAACCCGCAGCGGTCACAGCGCGAATACTCGGGCACCGACAGGGCGCAACGTGGACATCTCGTCATGCGCAACTCCTTCGTGTACGAGAGTTCCTTGCGGTCTATTTGAATTTAAGCATTGATTGGAATTTTCCCGCAAGGAATAATTCTCGGAGGAATCGAACGCGTAAAGGTTACGATTCTCCGCGCCAGGAGTTCGCGCGCATGGCGACGCCTGAAATCATTCGCGAGCACTACGATTC